>DATLUO010000182.1 GCA_035533075.1 Pirellulales bacterium
GGCGGAATCCGACAGTTGGCCCATTGGTGGGGTTCGCTCCGACCGTGAAGGCTGCCAAGTGAGTTCGAAGGCTGCCAACGTTTGCAAAAGCCGGTGTTCATCGCTCTGCTTCGTTTGGCGCGAGTTGGCCATCTTCGAAATGCCCTGAAGGCGCCGTTGTAGAAACGGATGCCGACGCATTCCGTCGCGGGTAAAGCTTCGCCGAACCCGTCCCCATTTCACACTAACCCGAAGCGCAAGCGAGGTTTTGTCGCCTTTTTCACGTTCCTCGCTAGCCCGGATGATTCACCGGCCCCCGAACTTGGCGCGCAGACTGCGCGAACACCAACCCGAAGCGCAAGCGAGCTAAGTCCGTTGCTGATCCTCGCTTGCGCTTCGGGTTGGTGTGGGCCGGTGAATAATCCTCGCTAGCGCTTCGGGTTGGTGTACGGCACCTGCGTACCGGGTTCGGCGAAGCTTTACCGTCGTGCAAGCGCAAAATCTTTGGCGACACGGCTTTGCGACTCGTCCGTTGGAGGGGTGTCATCCGTCATCCTGCTCACTTTGGCCGCGCGCGGCCAAAGTGCCTGCGGCCCGTTCGTCTCCGGCGGCACGCGCCGAGGCGACACGCGTGTCGCATGGGCACGGAGTAGACGGCTTTCCTCTCGCTCCAGCGAAAGGGCTACGCGAACAGGCCCGAAACGACGCTCCCCTTCACCAGCTCGCGAGGCTGATTGAGATGGTTGTAGACGATCGTGTCGGGATTGATGCCGCAAGCGTGGTAGATCGTGGCCAATATGTCGGTCGGATGCACCGGGCTGTCGACCGGCGCCGATCCGGTGGCGTCGGACTTGCCATACACAAAGCCGCGCTTGAGGCCGGCGCCGGCCATCACCGCCGTGTAGCAGTATGGCCAGTGGTCGCGTCCGTCGTCGGTGTTGGAGTTGCCCGACGTGCTCACGCCGCGCTTCGGACTACGGCCAAACTCGCCAATGGCAATCACCAGCGTCTCGTTCAGCAAGCCGCGATCGTCGAGATCGGCCAGCAAGGCCGACACTCCGGCGTCGAGCAGCGGCGCCGATTGGTTCTTCATGCGGGTCGAGAGACCGGCGTGAACGTCCCAGGAGTGGTTGTCGCTGTTGGCAACCTTCGGCCAGTTGATTTCGACGAACCGCGTGCCCGCTTCGATCAATCGCCGGGCCAGCAAGCAGCTTTGCCCGAACGTGTTGTTGCCGTAAGCCTCCTTGGTGGCCGGCGTCTCCTTGCCGAGATCGAAGGCGTCACGCGCCTTGCCCGAAATGATCAGCGACAAAGCCTTGTCGTAGTATTCGTCGAGATCGTACTTGGCGGTCGCCTTCTCAACCGCCGGCATCCCCTCTTTGATCACCTCGCGCAGCTTGGCCCGCCGCTCCAGCCGGGTGGCGGTCAGTTCAGGACGCAACTGCAAGTCGTCGACCTTGATCCGCGACATCTTGGCCATGTCCATGTCGTCGCCGGCCGGATAGAGATAATAGGGGTCGTAGGCGCGGCCCAAAAAGCCGGCCGTGCCCGCCTTGCCCACCACGTTGCTCTCTTGCGTCGGCCGCGGCATCATCACGAACGGCAGCATCGGCACCGTCGTCGGCTTCAGCCGGACGATATTGCTGCCGAGGTTCGGATAGTCTTTCGGGCTGGGCGGCTCAAGCTGGCCCGACGGGCTCACCTTGTCGGCGGTGTAACCGGTGAGAAGCTGATAGTAAGCGGCCGTGTGATTGAAGAGTCCGATCGGCGTGTAGCTCACGGAGCGGAGCAGGGTCAGCCGGTCGGTGACGGAGGCCAGCTTGGGCAACAGCTCGGTGACTTCCATGCCCGACACCTTCGTGCCGATCGGGTTGAAGATGCTCTTCACATTGTCGGGCACGTTGGGCTTGGGATCCCACAGATCGAGATGGCTGGGTCCGCCTTGCAGGAAGATAAAGATCACGCTCTTGGCTTTGTTCCAGCCCGGCCCGCCGACGCCGACTTCTTTGGCCTCGGCCTTGAGCCGAAACAAATCGGCCAGCGAAAGTCCCAAGGCGGCCGACCCACCCACGCGCAGCAACTCGCGTCGCGTCACGCCGTCACAGGTGTCTTTGCCTGTTCTGCCGGGGATTATCAACATGGCAATCGTCTCCGAGGTGGGATGAGAAGGCGGGAGTGGTATTGGGGGCAGCCGCACACAAACCCGAAGCGCGAGCGAGGCGAGCCAGTTGCCGCCTCGCTGGCGCTTCGGGCCAGTGTCAATGCAAATCGGCTAGTCCGCAATATATCGTCGGCCGCGGCGGCCTGTCAACGTTCCATCAATTCTCGTCGATGCGTCGCTGCTCCGCCAGCCCCATCACAAAACCCAGCAGGTCGCCACGCTGGCGGCTGATTTCCAGCAGGCGCGAGTAATTGCCCGAGCGTTGAGCCAATTCGAGCACGCTGGGAGCGAAACCGCTTGTTCGGGCACCGGCCAGCAACCGGGCGGCGACTTCGAACGCCTCGTCGATGCGGCCCAGACGAGACAACAACGCCACCCACACTTCCGCCGCCCACGGGCCCTGATCGGCGTCGGCAAGTGCCTCGGCCCGGCCGCGAAAGTGATCGAGCGCCTCGTCAACCTGTTCGCCGAGCAGTGCCCGAAAGAACAACGCGTGGGTCGGGTAGGTGTCGGCAAACGGCTCTTGGCCGGGATATTGAAACATCGGACTGAGCCGCCGGCCATATTCGGTCAGATCGACTGCCAGCCGCAGGATATCGGGGTCGTCGATGACCAACGCAAAGCGGACCACCGCGGCGAGGTGCGAGGTATCGATGTGGTACTCGTTATCGTCGAACAGCCAGTCGCGTTCGGCAACCAGGCCGGCGATGGTCGTTTCCTGCGGCGGCTTGCCTTGCTTCTTTTCGACGTACTCTTTCAGACTGCGCAGCAGATCGCCGTGAATCTGCCGCACCAGCAGGGCCGCCACCTCCGCTCGCTCGGCCCGCGGCCGCTGGTGCATCTGGGCGTCGTAGGTGGTGATGGCGTTACAGAGACCGAAGTTTTTCAGCACCAACTCGAAACCGAGCCGCGGATGCACGCCTTCATAGAGGGCGACTTCGACGATCTGCTCGGTGTTGCCTTCATCCGCCATCAGCTTTTCCAGCGCGGCGGCCACGGCCGGACGATCGCCCACGGGCCGCAGATACATCCAGGCTTCGCGGACCCGGCCATCGGCCAGCAAACGGTGGCCGACCTCACGACAGGCATCGAGATAGCGGTCTTCCATCTGCGTGCGCAGCGGGTCTTCCAGGTCGTCGAGACCCTTCGTCAGGATCGCCGGCAGCCCAAGACCGAGGCGGGCTTGCAGCAGCCGCAAGTCGAACAACTCGTGGTAATGCTCGGTCGACTGGAAATACTGGGCAAGCCGATCGGTGGCCGCCGCCATGCCTTCGGAAGCCGCAACGTCGGCCAATTCATCGAAGGTCTGGACCAGAGAAGAGTCAGTGTCGGTCGTCATGTTCGCAAGGCGGGAAGTTTGGGTGGGCTGCGGATGGCAAATTGTAAGGTGGGACCAGCGAGCTTGCGAGCGCCGGCCCACCGTTAACGACGTCGCTTACGGTGGGCCGGCGCTCGCAAGCTCGCTGGTCCCACCTTACGGGGCGCGTCGACGGCACGAGCACGGGGCAGCACTCGTCTTTACCTGGCTTGCGCTTGGCCCATAGTTTAACCGAGGCGCCAACAAATAAAAACAGTCCGGGCGGCCGAAGCCGGCACCGGACTGTTCTCTCTCCCTCCCGGGAACTTTCCTCGAACGCACTTGCGATGCGCTACGCGGTGGATCCAGCGTGGGTTCGCTGGCAGACAAAAGAGCTATCGGCCGATTCCCGCGCGGCACTTTCAGGCAGTTTCCGTATTGTATGGACGGTGCAGTTTGAAGAGACTACGCCCGCTTTTCCGCCCGTTTCGTTCATCAAGTCTGACGATCGGGCCGATTGTATCGAAAGAAGGAGGCCGCCGTGAGCAAAGCCAACCGTATCTCGCTGTCGATTCTGCGTTCGTCGGTGCTGTGGGGCACCCTGGCCACGATCGCTTTTTATGCCCCGATTCAAGCCGGCTATTGGCGCGACGAATTCGTCCTCCGCTACTTCGCCGGCCACTGGGTCGAATATCTCGAAACGGCGATGTTCTTCGTCGGCCTCACCGGGCTGATCTTGAAGGCGCTCGACATCGGTCGCCAATCGACCGCGTTGTCTCAGCCGATGCTGCCCGAGCGCAGCTCCGAGCCGCAGTCGCCGAGCGACGCCCAGCGGCTGCTGGCCCATTTGGCAAAGCTGCCCGAAGCGCAACACGAGGATTACTTTCCGCGCCGGCTGCGCGAGGCCCTGCAGTCGGTGCTGTTCGCCGGCTCGGCCGACAAGCTGGGCGACGAGCTGAAATACTTTTCCGAATCGGACGGCGCCCGCTCGCACGCCGGATATGCACTGCTGCGGATCATTATTTGGGCCATCCCGATTCTGGGCTTTTTGGGCACGGTCATCGGCATCACGATGGCCATCGCCAGCCTGAACCCGCAGGCCTTGGAGGATTCGCTGCCCACCGTCACCGGCGGCCTGGGCGTGGCCTTCGACACCACGGCCTTGGCCTTGGGCTTGTCGATGGTGCTGATGTTCACGCAGTTCTTCGTCGACCGCATCGAGGGCCGCCTGCTATCGGCCGTCGACGCCAGGGCGGCCGACGAGCTGGCGGGACGCTTCGAGCAACTCGGCAGCGGCGACGATCCGCAAGTCGCCACGATGCGCCGCCTGGCCGACACCATGATCCGGGCCAGCGAGAAGCTCGTCGAGCGGCAGAGCGAGTTGTGGCAGCGCTCGATCGACGCGGCCGCCGCCCGTTGGAACGAGATGTCCACCTCCGCCGGCCGCCAGCTCGAAAGCTCGCTGGCCGGCGCGCTCTCGCAAAGCCTGGTGGCCCATGCCGAGAAGCTGGCTGCGTCGGCCGAAGCCACCACCGAGCAAAACCGCCGCAACTGGGGCCGCTTGCAGCAGACGCTGGCAGACAGCGCGCAAGCGATGAAAGCCCAGCAGACCGAGCTGGCGCGGCAGACCGAGATTCTTCTGCGGGTGGTCGAGGCCACCGGCCACGTCGCCAAGCTCGAAGAACAGCTCAACAGCAACCTGGCCGCGCTGGCCGGCGCCCAGCACTTCGAAGAAACGCTGCTGAACCTGGCGGGCACCGTCAACCTGCTCAACGCCCGCCTGGGGCACGTGGCTGCGCCCCAAGTCGGCCTGACCCATAACAGCACGGTGGGCAAGGCCGCATGAGACGCCGGGCTTCGCCCAACCGACAAACCGCCGGTGTTTCGCTGTTTCCCTTCCTGGCGGTGCTGCTCTGCACGATGGGCGCGCTCATCGTGGTGTTGGTCGTCATTGCGCGCCAAGCCCAGGTGCAGGTGGCCGACGCCGCCCGGCAGGCAGCCGCGGCAACCGTCAACAGCGAATTGAAAACCACGAGCGATGAGTTGGAGTGGCGCATTGCGGAGATGAAACGGTCTCGCAAGGAAACACAAAAGATCATCAACGAAAAGCAGCTCGAGCTCAGCCACATTGAAGAGCACACTCGTCGGCTGCGAGACCAACTCGAAGAGCTGGAGAACGCGCGAGCGCACTTCAGCGAGCTGGCCGCCGGTGATGCCCGTGAAAACGAGGACCTGAAAAAACGCCTCCTGCAATTGCGGTTCGAAGCGGGTCAGACGAAGGCCGAGATCGATAAGCTTCGCCGCGGCTCGGGCGGCAACGGGCAGTCGTATGCGATCATCCCGTATCACGGCTCCAGTGAAACCCGCCGCCGGCCGCTGTACATCGAATGCCGCAAAGACGAAATTGTCTTGCAGCCCGAAGGAATCGTGCTTACCGAAAACGACTTCACGGTCGACCTGGGTCCCAGCAATCCGCTGGTGGCGGCCTTGCGCGCGGCGAAGGACCACCACATTCGCAACCAGCTTGCGGGCAAAGGCGAGGCCGGCACGCCCTATCCGTTGTTCATCGTTCGGCCCGACGGGATCATGATGTGGTACGTGGGACGGATGGCCATTGCATCCTGGGGATCCGATTTCGGCTACGAACTGGTGGGGCAAGACTGGGCATTCGAGTTTCCGCCGGTCGAACCGATGCTCAAACTGTCCATGAACCAGGCGGTGGAAGAGGGACGGATTCGACAACAGTACTTGGCAAGCGCCGCACCGGCCTTGTCGCACGCGGGCGGTGGGACATTCCGGGTGTCGTCTCACGGCGGCCTGGTGCCGGCCGATGGTTCACCGGCGGGCCGTTCGGGCGGTCGCCGTGGCCGCGGGCGGCCTGCGGGGCTGCCGGGGCGACGGTCCGGCGGAGGTTCGCAAGTCGGTGGGTCGCCAACGGGCGGTGGCGGACTGCTCAACTCGCCTTCCGACGGCACGGGACCCGTGCATAGCATCGATGGCGACGACAATCCCTACATCACCGCGATGGGAACGGGACGGCAGCGGGGCGGCAGCGGCACACAGGCCTCGGCGGGAGGTGCGGGAGGTGCGGGTTTTGGATCGACGCCGGGCAGCGGAGGGACGGGCAGTGGTGCCTTGCCCGGTGGTCTGGCCGGCGGACCGGGCAACCCTTGGACCGGTGGCCCGTACGCCAACCGTGGTCCGGGCGGCAGCGGCTGGCGAGGCGGCGGCAACGCCGGAGGTTCGGCGTTCGGCGATCCGACGGCCTCCGCGCTCGGCAACGGCGGAGCCGGTCGACCTGGCATGCCCGGCGGCACGGGCATGTCCCCGTCGGGAAATCGCTTGGCGACGGGAGGCGGCCCAGGAGCGGGTACATCGGCCAACCAATTGGCGATGGGCGGCGGAACCGGTCAAGGAATCTACCCGGCCGGCACGACGGGCATGTTGCCCGGTGGCGGCGGAGGGCCAGGCAACGCGCGAACCGGAAATCGTTATGGTGGCCCCGCCGGGCTCCAGCCTGGCGGGCAGCCTGGCAACGGTTTGCCAAACGGTCAATCCAATGCGGCAGCCCTGGGCGGCCCGCAACCGGGAAAAACAGGCAACACGGCCACCGGCACAGCCGCTCGCGGCCAGCGCGGCGCAGCGGCGCCTGGCTCCGCAACCGGCAACACGGGCCCCGGCTCGTCGGACTTGACCGACGCAAAGGCCGGCTCCAACACGTCGTCGGGCGGACCCAACGTCGCGGCCAGCCCCAACGGGATTGCCGGAGCCACCGTGGTCGAAAACGGCGCGTCGAGCGGCCGCGGTACGGCGGCGACCAACCGCTTGGCCGGCACCGCCGGAGAGGCGACCTCCGGCTCGCTGACCGGTGCGGACGCCGGTGGCCCGTCGGGAACGTCGAGTGGCGGCGGCGCCGGGAATGCGGGCAGCCCCAGCCGGGCCGGGTCTGCGAACCGCCTGGCCAGTGGCGCCCCCGGCTCTTCGCAAAATGCGTCGTTGGCCAATGTGAATAAGTTGATGTCGCAGAATTCGTCGAGCGGTTCGTCGTCGAGCAGCTCGTCGGCGGGTCAACAATCGCCGTTTGGAGGCAGCGCCGGTTCGTCCGCCTCGTCTCCGCAGATGATGGGCGGCATGCCGTCGCCCAGCCTCAATATGGGTCAGCAGCAAGCGGAAGACCAAAAGCAACAGCGCCGTCACCGCCAGCGCGAAAAGAACTGGGCCAATCCCGACGCCAGCACCACGAACGTGCCGATCGAGCGGCCGATTCGCGTGGTCTGCGACGCCGAGCACCTGACGTTGCTGCCCGAAGGACGCGGCAAGCAAGGCATGCGCGTGATTCCCTTCAAGCCGCGGACGGCCGAATCGGTCGACGACCTGGTCGGCGCCGTCTGGGACCGCATCGACTCCTGGGGCACGGCGGGGCGCAACATGTATTGGCGGCCCACCTTACTGATGGAGGTCGAGCCCGGCGGGCAGCGCCGCTACGCCGAGCTGCAATCGTTGTTGGCCGACAGCGGCTTTGACGTACACGGCAAACCACGCCGCAGAATCGTGGGCGACCGCCGCTTGGGGCGCGCTGGAAAATAGTGGTTAGCGGCTAGTGGTTAGTGGTAAGTGGTTAGTAGTTAGCGATGAGGGATGGGGGACGAGGATTCGCAATCGCCCTGACCCCTGAACCCTGAACCCTGAACCCTGAACCCTGAACCCTGAACCCTGAACCCTGAACCCTGAACCCTGAACCCTGAACCCTGACCGATGCCCCGCAAACCCCGACAAGACGCCGAAGCCGTTGGCAGCGACTCCTTTCTGGACGTCGTGACGAACATCGTCGGCATTCTGATCATTCTGGTGATGGTCGTCGGCATCCGCATCAAGAACACGCCTCCTTCCGAGATCGACAACGATGCGGAAGTGAAACAACATATCGCGCAGCTTGGCGGAGAGTCCGAAGCGTTGGAGCGAGACACGGTTTCCCTGGAGCAGCAAGTGCAATCGGTGACGTTCTCCACCCAGGCCAAATACCAGGAACGCTCCACGTTGGCCTTCCTGGTGGCCGAGCACCAACGCCAGCTCGACGAGGCCAAGAAGACCCTGGGCAGCGAGCATCAGGCGTCGTTCGAGATGCGTCGGGCGTTGGCGGCCGCCGAAAACGATCTCAAAAAGTTGGGCGAGGCGAAGGCCGAAGTGGCCAAGCCGAAAAAGCGGGCGCCGATTCAAATCAAAAGCTATCCCACGCCCATCAGCCACACCGTATTTGGCGCCGAAGCCCATTTTCAGCTCAAGCACGGCCGCCTGGCCTGGGCGCCGCTCAACGAGATGGCCGAAATGTGCAATCAGGAGGCGCGGTCGAACCTGGAGCGGCTCCAGAACGTCGCCGAAATTTCCGACGTGGTGGGGCCGCGGCAAGGCTTTCAGGCACGTTGGGTCGTGGAGCGGCTCGACGAGGCCGAGCACGATGGTCGGACCCCGGTCAGCTTTTCCTTCGAGATGTTTCCCGTCTCGGAAGAGTTGGGGGAGAAGGTCGACGAGGCATTGCAGCCGACGTCACGCTTTCGCATGAAGCTTTCCGACTATCCGCCGCGGCAGAGCACCGTGACGCTTTGGACCTACGGCGACAGCTTTGTTGATTACGCGCGCGTCAAGGAGTTGCTTTACAGCCTCGGTTATAACGTGGCTGCCCGACCGCTGCCCGACGACATCAACATCGGCGGCTCGAACCACGGCTCGCATTCGGCGGCACAGTGATCGAGCTCGGCCCCTATTCCGGATTATTCAACGGCCCACACAAACCCGAAGCGCAAGCGAGGACGGGCAATCGACTTACCTCGCTTGCGCTTCGGGTTAGTGTCCGCGCAGTCTGCGCGCGAATTCGCGTGCCGATGAATAATCCGTGCTATTCCGCTTCCGCCGCACGATGCCCGGCACGGTACTTTAATACCCGCACGCTTTCGATGGTGATCATGCCCTCCTCGACAACTTCATCGAGGAACGGCAGCAAACTCTCGATCTTCTCGGCGGTGTCGACGATCTCGACGACGATCGGCAGGTCGGTTGACAGTTCCAAGAGACGGCTCGTGTGGACCCGGCTGGCCGCGCCGAAGCCCATCGTGCCGTGCAACACCGTTGCCCCGGCCAGCCCCAGCTCGCGGGCCTTGAGCACGATCGCTCGAAAAAGCGGCTCACCCTGCCAGGTATCGGATTCACCGATAAACACGCGCAACAATTGCCCGTCTTCGCTCAGTTTCATGATGGGGAAATCCTCCGCGGTGGGAACAGTGGAGAGATCGGCAACCGTGCCAGGAAGCTGCAGATGCCGCCGGGCGCGGGCGGTACCGGCCGTGCTTTCGCGATACACAAGAACGTGCGCCCGCTCAAGCGTGACGATGCCCTCCGGGATAATTTCGCCGAGCGTTGATAAAAAGGGACCGATGAGTGCCGCACCATCGACAATCTCGACGATCACCGGCACCCGCTCGACGAGCGACCAAGCACTTGGGCAGAGCAGTTCGCCGCTGAGATCGAGGCCACACGTGCCGCGCAAAAGCGTCGCCCCCGCCAGGCCGGCCTTCTTCGCCCGTTCGACGACTGCCTCGGCGGCGGTTTGCCAGCCGTGCCTATCGGTGCTCCGCAGCCAGACGCGCAGCAGAATTTGTTCGCCTTCGAGCTTCATGTCAAATCCGCGCCAGGATGACGCCCCATCGCACCGCGAGCAGGCCGAGCACGACGCTGAGGAGCAGGTATAGAGTTCCCGTCGACGTTTCTCCGTCGCGGAGCAATCCGTGTGCTTCCCATTCAAACGTTGAAAACGTCGTATAGGCGCCCGTGAAACCGACCGCAATCATCAACCGCAAGTCGTCGGGGCGCAGCCAGGGATGCTGGCTGAGGACCATGCGGTCGGCGATCAGCGTCAGGAACCAGCCAAGGAAGAGACTTCCGCTGAGGTTGATGATGAAGGTGCCATACGGCAGGGCCGTGCCGAGAAGCCTCGCGGCCCCCGTGCCGACGCCCCACCGCAGCAGGCCGCCGCACGCCGAACCGAGGGCCACCAAACCGATCTGAAACAGTAACCGCATCGTCAAGCTCCCGCACTTCCGGTCCGTTTCCTGTCAATGTACACGAGCTTTGCCGCCTCGGCCAAAGGAGCCGAAGGGTGGTAGTGTCTTAAAGTTGAGTTGGTCGTGGAGATGCAGCCATCGCCGTAGGGTGGGACAAGCGAGCTTGCGAGCGCCGGCCCACCACGAGCGGAGGCTTCAGGCATCAGGCGCCTGATAGCTGACGCCTGACGCCTTTTACATGGTGGGCCGGCGCTCGCTAAAGCGAGCTTGTCCCACCCTACACTCGCCGTCGGATCAAAACCGCCACGTCCATTGCGAGTAGTAAAAGTCGGCGTTGCCGCTGACGCCGGCGGGGTCCGTGTTTTTGACGAAGCTGCCGGCGAAGAAATGCGAGTAACCGAAGAGCACATCGGCCCGCGGATTGACGACGATTTGAAACAGTAAGTCCAATTCCTGCCCGACGTAGGTGCCGGCGGTGCCGTTCGGCGAAATGCGAATGGGCGTGCCCGTGGCGTTGTATAGGGCGTCGCGTGCCTGGGCCAGGTGAAAGATGTGATACCAAAGTAGGAAGTTCGTTTTTTCGGACGGCGAGAGCGCCGCCTGCAGGTTCAGGTCGCGAATGTTCTGACGCCCGACGAGATCCATAAATCCGAAATAGCGGTGCCCCCAAGGGAACAACTGGTTGAACGTGCCATGGCGACTGTTGCCGGGGTTGGCGTCGCCCGAGGCCCAGTCGTAATAGAGCCACAGCCGCGGCTTCGTTCGCGCTTGGGCATATTCATAACCGACGCCCGAAACCGTCATGCCGGCCGATTGCAGTTGGGTGCCGTAACGGCCGAATTGATAGGCGCCCTGGAATTCCCAGAGCAGATTGTCGCGGCGGCCCTGCCAGCGCGAGCCGATGGTTTGAAAGTCCGCGTTGACCGGCAACGCCGCGGAGATCGGCGCGTCGTAGACGTTCAGGCCCAGGTAATAAAAGTCAAAGGTCTGCTTGATGCGCGTGCCGCGTCGGGGAGTCTCCGCCTCCTCCGCAACCTCTTCGGGTTCGGGGGACGGATTGTAGGTGCTCCACACGCCGTAGAAGTCTTCGGTGAGGTCGATCCGGCCGGAAGCGACTTGGTTTGTCGGCAACGTGCCGAAGGCGACCGGGCGGAGCCAAAAGCCGTCGATGTTCCACTTGTTTCCGCGCCAAAAGAGCTTGGCCCCGTCGAAGGTGCGCAGCACGTTGTTCCATTCGGCCGGCGAAATGAGCCGTTCGTTTCCGTAGGCCAGTTCCTGCCGGCCGACGCGCCCCCAGAGCTCGCCGCGCTCGGCGTCAAGCAGCCGCAGGTCGGCGAACAGGTTTAGCGCCTCGATGCCGTTGTCTTCGCTGGCCAGCGGCGTGTGCCTTTGAAAGGACGTGGCCGAGTCGAGCGCCTCTCCATAGAGCCGCACGGCTTCGTCCAGCTTCAGGTTGCCGTACAGCCGCGTGCGCTGGAGCAAGAAGTCGTCGCTCCGGCCGGAGAGATTGCGGCCGCGCAGGTTGAACTCGTGATGATCTCGCAAGCGGTATTCGCCGCCCAGGTCGAGCATGCCGCGGCCTCGACGGCCGACACGCCACTGCTTGAAAACGTCGCCCAGGTAAAACTCGCGGTTCGCCGGGGCATTCAGGTACGTGAAGTCGTTGTCGTAATAAAGACGTTTATAAGCTTCCATCGCCGGCCGCGTTTCTTCCGGCGTGAGACGTTCCGGCGTCTCCGCCTCCTCCTGGATCTCTTCGGGCTCGCCCGGCACCGCGGAGGGGCTTTCCCTCGGCGCGGGCTGCTGCGCCCGCGCGGGACGGCAGAACGGGGCGACGTCGGCCGCCAAGGCGACGATGGTGGCGGCAATGACAAGCTGTCGCATAATAAACCCCGCCGTGTGCGGGGTTTAGCGCAAACCCCTACCACAGCGAAAAACCGCGGTAGGAGTCATCAGCCCGATCACGGGGCGGTTTCGTGGGGGACTCCATCCCCGTAGCTGGTTGCTCTCTTTGCCATCATCGGCTCGCTCGGCACAACCGCTACAGTCTTTCACAAAGCGTCGGCATGCGCCGCCGGCCTGAACCTCTTGTCTACGATCCTGGTCCGGCGAAAGCGGCTCACCATTTGCGGCTCGCGAAGTGGGAGCGACGGATGTCCTTCGAAAAGCGACACAAAGAGGTTCTGGTCAGCAGCTTCGCGAGTTTGCACGATTGTCCTTCTCCGCTCAGCCGCGCCAGCCGCGTAGCGGCATGGCCGGCGTCGAGCAGCAGGTCGGTCGCCAGGGCGTTGATCCGCTCGGCCAACCCCGCCGCGTGGGCGCGGCGGCCATCGCGGCCACTGCGCCGGCGAGCTTGCGCAAGCGGCGCGCGGCGACGAACGACAACCGGCGACGCGCCGCCGGCTCGTCCGCCGACCCGGCGTTCGTACCGGCGACGGCGGGCGCGCCCGCCGCGGCGGACGGCCCCGTAAACACCACGCCGCGGAGGGCGCGCAAGAGCGCCGTCTGCGACCGATGCGACACGCGCGTCGCATCGATGGCGCTGGCCGGCAAGTGCCGCGCGACGCGCATATAGCGCTGCGCCGTGCGGACCGAGCCCTCGAAATTGGTCCGCAACCAGCGGAGCCAGCCCCCTTGTTCGCACAGATCGCGCGCCTGGGCGAGCGCGTGCCCGGCCGCCACGAGGTGCGCCATCGCGGCGCCGGCCGCCGCCACCGCCCAGCGGTGGCTGCGGTTGGCGGATTTCGCCAGCAGCGCCAGCGTGTTTCGCCGTTCGTCGGCCATCTGCGTCCAGGCGCAGGGCCTCGCGGACGAACGGCCCCGAGGCCCGCCACACGGGACCGGTCCGCCTGCGCTTGCGGCCCGCACTTGCGCCGCGTGCGGCCGGACCGACGACGGCACTTTGGCTGCGCGCAGCCGAACTGGCGACGGCACTTTGGCCGCGCGCGGCCGAACTGGCGACGGCACTTTGGCCGCGCGCGGCCGAACTGGCGACGGCACTTTGGCTGCGCGCAGCCGAACTGGCGACGGCACTTTGGCAGCGTGCTGCCGAACTGGCTGCGTCCGGGTTCCGTTCGTCCGCATGCACAATCGCCGCAAGTGCTTTCAGGGCCTGCCGTTGCGACGAAAATCCCGCGGGGTGCTGCGCGGTCAGCCGCGGCCAATTGCGGGCGAGCTGCATGTAGGTGCGCGCGGTCCGCGGCGAGAGCCGCTGGTCTTCGTCCTGCTGGAAGTGCATGCGGAACGCCTTGCGCGCGGTTGTCGTCCGAAACTTCAAGATCGAGCCTTTCGTGGTGGCCGTTCAGGCGCGCGACGGTATCGCTCAGCCGGTTGCTGGGCAGCGCCAGGCCGTTCCGGCAAAACGTACCCGTCCTACCCGCCCCTTTTCACGGCCCGTGGCTTACTCCCAGTCTTTTGTCTTAAAACCAAGGCTGGTGGCATTTTCGGTCACGGCACGCTTGATCTGGTCGCTGGCGCCGGCAGGAAATTCGGCGCTGATCTCCACGGTAATGCTGAGTGAGGCGCTGGCATCGCTCGCGAGAACGCTGATGATCTCCTCGGCAACTTGAAGCATTCGCATCTTAGCGGTCGCAGGATTGATCTCGACGGCGCCATGAAACATCTTGGCCTTGGCCGCGGCCGGGCCGCCCGCGTTTGCGGCGCCGGTTCCTGACGTCGCTCCAATTGGCGTCTCGCCTCGCGCCGGGGTCTCGGTACTTGATGCTCCACCCAGCGTTGCACTGCCGCCTCCGGCACTCGCGCCCGTAGCGCCGCCAATTCCGGCCTTCATGACGCTGGTTTCATATTGCCTCGCGGCTTCCGGCTCGATCAATAGCAAGGTGTCGTCGAACTGGACGCTGCCCTCGCCGAACTGAAAGCCTTCATACATGTCGCTGGTCTGACCGTAGGCGATGCCAAAAAAATCCTTGGAGGCTGCGCCCGCGCGGATGGCTTGCGAAAGCGAGTCGCGGTTCTTGAGTCTCGGCAAGTACAAGTACCGCAGCGTGTCTTCCCAAAAGGCCGTGGCGCCGGCCGCCGTCTTGCCCTCTTTCCAATACAGCTCTTTCAGCTTCGTCCGTAGGTGAATCGGCGACCAGGTTGTAATCACCAGCTCATTATCGGTGCAGACGCGTTCGATCTCGTTGCCCATCGAGCCGCCGGTGCTTGTCAGTGGAAACGCCTCGACCACCGGCTTCGGCTCGGTCGGCGTGTTCTGAGACGGGCAAAGCAGCCACTTGTAGCATTCGCGCGCCACGCGCGGCACCACCTCCGCGGCGCTTTGCAGCTCTTTCTCCGCCTGCTTTCTCTGCAGTTGATCGATGACCAGGCGATCTTCTTTCACGTCGTCGACGATCGAGCTCCAGGCCAGCGCCACCCGCGCGGCGTCGCGAAGCCGGGCCAGCACCGCCATGTCGGGGGCGAGAAACAGCAGCCGATTGCCTCGGTATCGGGGTTTCGTGCCGTTGTTGCGCCAATAATCCAGCACCGCATTGGCGGCCTGCCGCTCCTCGTCGCGCGAATACCAGTGCTCCGGCGAAAGGACGACCAGCCGCAGCGCGCTGTCGTCGGGCACGTCGCCGTGCGGAGTAAAAACGTGAACGCCGTCGAAAAATGTGGCGCTGCCGACCAGCCTCTTGAGCGCCTCGGCGATTTTGCCCCGGACGTCGGTTCCGTCGTCAAAACGCCGCTTGCGGTCTTCCATTTCGCGGCGCAGGTTGGCGCGCGTGTCGAACCAAAAGCGCGTCGCCCCTTGCGCCTTGTCGCCGGAACTGTTGAGATAATGCAGGCGGTCCGCCAGCCGGTTCAAAGCGTCGGAATAGATGGCTGACGTTTGGCCCGGCTGCAGGCAACCCAAGAGTACCCGCGCCCGGTCCAACCCTCGAATGCCCGACTTCCCGGCTACGGAGGAGGGGGCGCTGCCCAAAAACAGCGTGCGGGCCACGCGGCGCGCGGCGTTCACTTGCCCGAAGCGGGGCTCGCGGTTCTCCAGCTCCGTCGTCTCCGCGCGGTCGCCGTCGATGTCCTTTTCGACTACGGCATCCCAGCCCGCCGGCAGGTAGTACGTCAGCTCGTTTCGCGAGCTGCCGTCGTCGAGCGGCAGGCTGCCGGGCAGAATCATCAGGTCCTTGTTGTCGTCTTTCCACAGCCGGCCGATGACCTTGGCCATGAGCTTCAGCACGCCGCGCGTGCGCTGAAAACCGTCGATCGTGGTCCAATCTTCATACAGCCGATCGAACACCTCGGGATGAATGGGGTAGGCTTGCGCCAGCCGGTCGTAATAGCGGCCTTCTTGCGTCTCGGCCGGCAGCTTGGCGCCTTCGGCCACGTAGGCGTCGGCAAACGCGCGGCAAACCGCGTCGCGCGCCTGGCCGTCGCGCACCGGTTCGAACAGCCGCCGCCGCACGATTTCGAACGCCTCTTCGGTGGCCACCGGCTTCCACAGGGCCTGAATGCGGCCAAAGGTCTTTTCGAGCGCTCGCAATGCGGCCACACCGCGCTGGCCGCCCGCCTCGTCGTCGGACTCGGGCAGCGACGCCAAGACAATGGCATTTGGCACCAGCTTGACCGCTTCGGTTAGCGCCTGCGCGAACGACAGGTTGCTTTCGTAACTGCCGCCGCTGAGCGCCTGGCCTTCGGCGAATTGCCGCACGTAAGCCACCAACTCGTCGATCAGCACCACGCAGGGCGCATATTGGGCGAGCAGCTCGCGCAGCACGTCTTTGCCCGGCGATGTGCCGGTGGCGTCGGACTCCTTGACCAGTGCCAGCGCCTCGCCGCCGCCAAGCTGCCAGGCCAGCTCGCCCCATAGCGTCTTGATGGTCTGCTTGCCGTGTTTCCAGGCTTGGCCCGGCGCGTGGGCCGTTCCGTCGAGCACGGCCACTCGCGCCTGCGGCACGTCCATCATGCCGGCCTGGTCGACAATCGCCGGAATGCCGGCCAGCTCGGAGAGAGCGCATTTCCGCGTGGCCAGATGGTAGACGGCCAGCATGGTATGCGTCTTGCCGCCGCCGAAGGCCGTTTGAAGTTGGATCACCGGCTCGCCGCCTTGGCCGATCAGGCGCTGAGCGACCTGCGTCAAGAGCAGCCGCATGCCCTCGGTGATGAAGGTGCGATCGAAGAACGCGGCGGCGTCCTGATATTCCTGGGCGGCCTTGCCCGCATGCACCGCCGTAATATCCGCGGCAAACTCCGACTGCTGAAAAGTTCCCTCCAGCACGTCTCGGTGCGGCACCGCAATCTCTCGCCAGGGTTTCATGGTCGTGGAGTTCCTATTTGTGTGACTACCCACGCGACTTGGCCCATACTGCTCATATCGAGAACAAGCGGTCGCGGGTCGATGGACTTGATGAGTTGTTTTAGCCGCTGCAAGACATTCGCCTTTCGCGAAGCCGCAGATTCGAGCGGCGATTTTGGTGGAGGTTGTTCCAGGTGCAGGACGACCCTTAGGCGGTTGCAGTGTAAAGCTGCTTGTGCCAACTGTCTCTCTCCCGCGTCATTGGCGCTGATTGCGGCGACCACCAGACACGCCAGCGTGTCGCGGACCTTCAGCGCGACTTCATCCGCAAGAAAGGCGAAATTGGACACCCTGGTTTGCCGGTAGTCTTTGATTTCGATTTGCCAGCAGATTGAACCCGGCTCGATCGCCAAAACATCGATCCCCTTTGTGCCCGCGACGTTTTTGTTGCCGCAATTCGCACAACGGATGCCGTCCTCGCATTTCGAACAATTCATACTGGCCCCAGCGAGTTTCATAAACTGATTGCGGTAGAAACTCCACTCATCGAACTTGGACGCCTGCCAATCGCTCGGAAACTCGAACCGCAGTTGCCCTTCGCTGATCGTCGGCATCACTCCGTCTCGACTTTCAGATATCGGTCCGATTGGCTGAGCTCCTCGGTCAAAGCGTCGATCGAGCCGATGTCGTCGATCGTGTCGCCTTGGGTCGCCTCAACGCCTTCCTCACCGCGGTGCAATCCAATGAAGCGCGTCTTAACCGCCTTAAACTCGTCGCGCTGCAAAAGAATGTCGAGCTCGCGCAGCAAAAACAGGCTGTGGCTCGCAAGGAACACCTGAATGCCGCTTTGGCAAAGGCTCAGAATCGTGCGGGCGATCATCTTGATCGCTTTCGGGTTCAAGTTCGATTCGGGCTCGTCCCAAAACAAGAACCCCTTATCGACCAGCGAGCCGGTGGCGATCAGCCGCGCCAGCATGGCCAGCTTCCTCAACCCCTCGGCGACCAGGTGCATCTCCGTGCTGACGCCCGCGACATTCAAATAGAAGCGGCCGGCCTTGTCGAGCTCGACCTTGCCGCCCATCGCTTCCTCAAGTGGAACCAGCAATTCCCGAATGCGCTTCTCCCGCGGACCCCGGGCCAAGGGCGCGCCGAGCAAAATGCACGTGTCGCGCCAGGTTTCCTCGAAGGACAGATGCGTTGTCTCATAAAGCGAGACGAAGCCGGGGTAGATCGTCAACAGCTCGCGTGTCGGCAGGTAAACCGGCAGTTTATCGGGCCATGCCGAAGGGGTCTTGTCGATGGTGACTTCCGACTTGCTGGTGGTGTTGAACGAGAATGCCAACGGAGGCTTGTTGGGGGAAAACAGGCAGCTCACTTCGCATCGCTGCCGCCCTGGGCTTGCGCGGCGCGCCAGCCGCCCCAACTCGTCCGGCCGGAAAACGGCGTTGAGCTTGTCGGCGATGGCGGTCTGCAAATACGCCTTCGTTGGCGTCCCCGGACCTTGTTCCTTTTTCCTCGTCGCGCCGGCATAGAGGGCCGAGTACGCCACCTTCAGGATGTGCGTTTTGCCCGTCGAGTTTTCGCCCACGATCACGTTGAGGTTCGACGCGAAGCTCAATCGTGCTTCAGTGAAAGCGGTGAAATTCTTCAGCGAAAGTGATTTAAGCATGCAATCGTTCCGGTTTAGGCGTCCTGACTCTATTCAAACAGGCCGCGTTGGGCGGCGGGGGGTTGTTTGGCGGCGGCGGTTTCGATGCCGGTCCAAGAGGTGATCAGCTCGTTGTAGGCCCGCGCGTCTTCCGCCCGGCCGGCCCGCTCGCTGAGCGTGTACAGCCGGTAGGCAAGCTGCCGAGCACTTTCGGCCTTGTGCGCCACGGCCGCGAACACCGATCCCGCGCCCGTGTCGCCCGTCGAGTTGAAGACTCGGATGAGCTGGTGCAGCACCTCCCAGACGGGCAAACGCTCGTCGGCCTGCGGATCCCAGTCGGTGGGATACTCGGCCCACTTGAGCAACCGGGCCTGTCCGCCCGCGGAGCGCAGCACGCCCGACTGTTTGACGCCTTCGACGCTGGTTCCCTTGGCGCGGGCCAGCACGTCGGCTTCGCCGAACTGGCCGTTCTCCCAGCCATGCTGCTCGAACCAGCGCAAGCAGAACTGCGTATCGGCGTCGAAATCGTCGTCGGCCAAAAAGCGGTTGATGAGCTGCAATGCCGTGCGGACCGTCATCGGCGTGCCATCGGCTTCCAGCACCGCCGAGTATTTGGAGAACACCGCCATGCCCGGCCCGATGATGGCTTGCGAGAGATCGACCGGAGCGACGGGGGAATGGAGCCCTTCGCTTTCGCGGGTCATGCTATCCAAGGCCAGAGGCAAAGCCGCGTTGAGCTCGCGAATGAATTCGCGACGAGAAACCATTGGTGCATCCAGATGTTTTGGACGGCACACGAGAACGATCGACGACGCCAAGGCATTCGTTCCGGAACCGACCATTCGATTGCCGAGCTCAGTGCGCATGGGCCATGTGCCCGTTAGGGACAGGCCGGCGCGGTAGACGGCTTCGAGAAAGGTCACCCAACCTGTGCTCGACGTTCCATCCTTCGATTCTGTCTCCGATTGCTTGAACGCGTAGTAAATAGTTAGTGGCGCGGAGGGGTGTGCGCTAACCGCGAGCCGATGCATAACCTGTGTCATGCCGTCGAGAAAGAACTTCTCGGCCTTTTCTTTTGTTCCGTGTCGATAAGGGGTGGCGACCAATTCTTCGACTTTGGGGACCGCGATCGTTGCCAAGATGTCTGGAAAGACTGCGCGAAGTGAGCGTCGTAGCCAGACATAAAAGAAATCAGAGAGGTCGGCGTACCCAATGTTGTCGTAGTAAGGCGGATCTGTGGAGCAAAAGCGGTTGTTGCCTATGCCTTGCGATTGCGCGAGCCCTTGGATCGCCGTGCCACTAGCCGCCGCCGCGATTGCGCAGTTTTCAATGCTCTCCGCCGTCCAGTCAATTGCGCCGCAAAAGCTGCCGGTCCCGCCGAGTAGCACATTTAATTCGGCGAAGTCCCACGTCATCGGCAGCGCTTGCCTGCCGAATGTATTCCGCGTAGAGTCTCTCTCGGTGAACCAAGTGCATAAGCTTGAGCCCCTGTCAGCCAACTTATTTAGCCCAAAGGCCAAGTACACGCTCACCGCTTCGGCGTATGCTCTGGCCCCGGTGCCGCAGGCATCGACCCCGCGATCGTCATCGTGCATCCCGGCGGCGAGGGCGTCGGCTCGGATGTGCGCCCGCGCGTCCGCAACCAGGTCACTGAACGTCGTCAGGGCCACCAACTGCCGCGGCGTGAAGAGATCGGCGAATGTTGTCATGCCGTAGTTGGGCGTTTTGAAGTCGCGCGGGTTGTCGGGCAGTTTCGCTTCGGGCGCCCACACTGGTATCGCCTTCGCCGCGAGACGCTCGTGCTGATCGGTTGGCGCAAGGTAGACCCGTCTGCGCATTCCCTCAGCGACAATCGCCATCAGCTTCTGGCGCATACGCCCCGCCTGGCCTTCGGTGCGGATGTAACCATATTCCATCGGAACATTCGACATCAAACAGCGAAATGCTTGTCGCTTGCCCGCAGTCGTTCCACCTTTCGCCTCGGCGGTCGGCTTGCCGACTTTCACAGTGAAGCGGTATCCGCTCTTCCCGATCACGGGTTCGACGTAGGCTTCCTTGCCCGGCTTGCTGCTCAAGATAAACGTGCTGGCGAGCGGCACGTCGACGTGCGAAAACGCCGGGTTGGGACTCTTCACAGTCCGCGCCCAGAGCCAGGCGATGACGGTCAGCTTGTCGCCTTCATAGGGCTTCAGGTCGGGCCGCTCTTGGACCATTTCCGGCGTGATCTCGATCGGCGGATACAAGTGGCCGATTCGCTTGAATGCTTCATCGCGCATCCATTTGCCGTAGTAACGCACGTCTTCGGCCAGCCCCTGCGCCCCTTTCCACTCGCGCCTCAGTAGCGAGCTCTCTTGACGCGCGGCGCGGTTGACCGGCGGCCGGCCGGCGAACTTGGGTGGGATCTCGATCATGGCCTTGTTAATCAATACGGCCACGGGGTTCAGATCGCTGGCGTAGGCGTCCAGCCCCAACCGCTGCGCCTCCAGCGGTATCGTGCCGCCGCCCGCGAACGGATCGTGCAGGCCGGGCATCTTGTTGGCATCGAACAGCTCCGCCGCCCGCGGATGATGTTTGTTGAGCTCGCACGTCTCGCGCCAGCTTTGGCGGATCGCCTCACGGGCCTTTTCCAATACCGTTTCGTTGGTCGTGTTTTCCCACTTCACCAGGTCTTCGATGATGGCGAACAGCCGCGCGCGGGCCTTGGCCCAGTGGCCTTTGACCTGCTTGTTCGCCTCTTTGCCGGGGTTTTGGCATCGCCAGAGGTCTTCAGGATCGTTGACAAGTTGCGAGAAGATCACCGCCCGCGCCGCCGCCAACGGCCGCCGCGCCCACCACAGGTGCAGCGTGCTCGGGTGCCCATGCCGGATCGACTTCTCCCGGCTGCACGCCGCGTTGATCGCGTCCAGCGGCAAGGCGACCTCGATGAGCTTCTTCGGGCAAACGATGGTGTGTTCGTTCATGCGATCGCTAAACATCCTTAGCTGCCAAGTGGGTTTCGCGTTCGCACTTCGATGGTCGGCCGAATACGTGCGCGCACTTCCTGATAAACGGGAATCGCGACGCCTTCGGAAACTTCCAGCGAGACGACCAATCCGTAGGGGACTGGATGCGCCAGAGCGCCCGCGTCGGCACGGCAGTTCACTTTGATCGACAGCGAATCCCCGTCGGAAATGACATGCGCGTCACGCCCTTCAAACACTTCGTGGTGGACGGTCCCTCGTCGTACTTCGTGCCATTCAGCGTCCGTTCGGTCGCGCGTAAGTCGCGGTCCTTGCACGTCAAACCAGAGACTGGCTGCGCGATATTTCTGGGTTGTCGGTAAGACGGGCGAGAGCCAGGCAACGGTAACCGTCAAGCGCCTCCAGTCTGTGCGAGAACCAAGCGAGGGAGGAAGCGGAAGCTCAAACACGTGAGCCGCG
The DNA here is from genome assembly GCA_035533075.1 of Pirellulales bacterium. NCBI lineage: Bacteria > Pseudomonadati > Planctomycetota > Planctomycetia > Pirellulales > Pirellulales bacterium. Next base: position 21,795 of record DATLUO010000182.1, read on the forward strand.
CCGTCGCCAAGTTCACCAAAGCCAAGGACGGTCGCTCGTTGCTCCGCGCACTGCATCACCCGCTGCGTGTCTGGGACGCCGTATCCTAGCCATTGGCTCTTCCAGTGCCGTAGCGAGCGACCATCCGTGTGAGGGGATAGCACATCGTGGAGGCGATCTCCGCACATATCCCAAGAGCATCCATGCACGATCATCGCCTTAAGCAGCGGAGCAATGAATGCGGTCGCGTCGGGAACCTCCTGCTGAGATTCAAGCAGCGTGGCCAGCGAATCGTGACAGCGACCCAAGTGGTGACTAAGCAATGCCGCCGCATTGCTCGTTCCCGCGGAATGGAACGTTTTCCGGATGTCTCCGGGCAAGCTTCCGGGCGTGGCCGAGCACTGCCCGGGCGCGCTGCGCCGCGGGAAACAGGAAAGCGTGGTCCCCGTTGGTGAGTAGTTATAAAGAACCCTTCCGCCCGAGAATGTCAGGTCGGGCTTCACGGACCGACGATAGCCGCCGCCAAAAGCGGAAATGGGGCTTGGCAGCGGTACCGTAAACAGCTCAACGAGTCGTCCGACCGGGTTTGCTCCGGAGCCATCGTGATGGGTTGCGCCCACCGTAATCGCATTGATCGACTCGGCTGGCGAAAATAAGCGGCGGTTTCTCGCATCTTCGTAAAGTTTTCTGATAGCGAGCGCCTCGCGTTCCGCGTCGCCCAGCGCACGGAACTCCGATTCGGAGATACCGAGGTCGAGGTCGTGCGTTTGATTCCCGGCACTCACCACAAACAGCACACCGTACTTGTGGCTTAGCCAGTCAAGAAGACGCGCAAGCGAGCTCATCAGTTGGAAGAACGGACGGCTTGGGTCGCCAATGGCCAAATTGATGATTCGAACCGCGGGGGCGACGGCTGGTTGGTTTCCGTCGCCCTCACAAATCCTGCGCACCGCGCGATGAATCAGGTCAATCACCAGCATGTCGCGGGGCAGCTCCTCGGGCCACGGTTCGTGATGCCAGCTTACCGGCTTCATGATCGGTCGCACGTACACCGGCCGGGACAAGGCGCGGTTGCCGTCGCTCAAGTCTCCATGAACGACCAACGAACAGATCGACGTGCCGTGAACACGGCGAGCCGCCGGGCAATCCGGAGCGAAGTCGTCTGGGTCGTCGACGATCAGGCGACCGTCAAGCAGTTCGTGCTTTTCCAGGGGGAATCCGTCAAGGACCGCGATGACCGGCGCGCCCGAGGGAAGCGGCTTCTCGTCGCGTTCCGGCAAATCTTCCGGATCCCCTTCGATTTCCTGTTTACCCGTCGCCATTTGGCCCACGGGACGAAAGAACATGATGCTATCGCACTTTACCAGTTCGACGGCCTGGTGATTGATGATTCGCTCAATCTCGCCCTGCGGCAGTTCGGCAAGGATGCCGTGGTAGGCGATTTCCTGCAGCACATATCGTCCTGGAACGCTGCCCCCGGACTGCTGAATGAGCTGCGCGACCGCTGCTTCCGCGGCTTCTCGTTGAGGCAAGTTGCCGCGAAACCAGAGCTCAATCTCCAGCTTCACCGGCTGGTCGGGGCGATCGCGCAGATCTTCTTGCCACGCCTCGATGGCGCCAGTTTCCTCCAAGCGGTCGCGAATATCCCAGCGTCGAATGTCGTGAAGCAACAGGAACACGTCGCGAAACTTGGTCAGGCCACGCTGCCACGTCATCGACGGATCGCGCTTATAGTTGTCCCATAGGGAGAGCATCTCGCGCAGGCCCTGCTGATTGCTCATCAGCAAATAGAGCCGGCCGCCGAGTCGCTTGTCCTTGTGCTTCTTGTCGTAGAAGTCGTCGTCCGGCGCGATTTCATCAATCTCGTTCTCGCCCAACCATTCGAGTCCGTCGATCTTGGCTACCGCCTTGGCAAAATCATCGACGCTTCCCACGGTTTCGATCACGAGAACCTGTTCGGGATCAATTCCGCTCGGGCTTTGCCGAACTTCAACGGCACGAGCTTCGAATGCTTGCTGAAGCGAATCAAGTTTTGGGCCAATGCGCTCGCCCTGCCGGCCAACGCTTGGCCGGTGTATGTCAGGGGCGCCGCCGCGCCCTTTGTCACGGTCAGCGGTTTGAGGCCGCGGGAAAATCAAGAGCGGAAGCTCTGGCATTAGCCTTCGGCTCCGTTGTTCAGCATCGACGTGACGGTGCGCGCCTTCCACGTCTTCAGGGTTTCAGCGACGATCGCTTTGATGTTCGCGTCCGGCTGGCCCAACACGAACTTCCGAAACACCGAGGCGCCGAATTCCTCGGCCTCGGCAAAGTTCACTCCGGAGAGTTTCTTGGCGAGCGCGTCGGGCGGGTAGCCGAGCGGCTGCTTGACGCGCCGTTCAAAACTCGCAAACCATTCGGCCAATCTGGCCCGCGTCGGCTGCGGCAGTTCGATTCGCACTTGGAATCGCCGCCACGCCGCGCGATCGAGCAGTTCCGGATGGTTGGTGGCGCCAATGACGACCACGTGGCTTGGCAACGCGTCCACTTGCATCAGCAGCGAACTGACCACTCGCTTGATCTCGCCTGTTTCGTGGGTGTCGCCGCGCTCCTTACCGAGCGTCTCAAATTCATCGAAGAACAGGACGCATCGCCGCGTGCTGGCAAACTCCAGCAGGCGCCGGAGGCGGACGGCGGTTTCGCCCAAATAGGCGCCCACGATGCCGTCGTATCGCACCTGGAGAAGCGGCACCATCAACGCCTCGGCCACCGCCTCGGCGAGCGAGGTCTTGCCATTTCCCGGCGGCCCAATAAAAAGCAACCGGTTGCGAGGTTCGAGGTTGTAAGACCGAAGCAAATCGACGCGGTGGTGTTCGGAGACGACTTCGTTAATCACCGTGACGACGTCCGGGGGCAGAATCAATTCATCCAGCTTCTTCTGGGGAATCAACTCCAAGACGAACGCGCTCACGTTCTTATCGAGCAGAGTGCTTCCATTTACCCGATTTGTCCCGGCGTGCGCCACGCCAACCAACTCCTGCAGCTTCTCAGCAAGCACGGAGTGGTTCTTCGCCCTCTCTTCCGCGATGAGCGCATCGACGACTTTTCTAAACTTTGCGCGATCGCCCGCCATCCCGGTCGCGACAAGGTCAGTGATTAAGTCAGCTCGCGCCATGGTTTCGTTCTGCTTTCCTTCCGCTGCCATCCGGTCGCTTGCCCCTGTTCATCATACCCGCTTGCATCGCAGCAAAAGCTCTTTCAAATCGAAATTGATCGAGGCCACGCCCCAGCCCGGCTCGCGATCGAACGGTCGGCGAATATAGTAGGGGCCTTCGACGCTGTCATCCTCGGCGACAATCACAATGGCCAGCACGAACTTGTCGCCCTGGTTGAAGGCATAAAGTATCTCGTTACGGGTTACCGTGACCGTCGCGGCGCCCTTCGCGCGGCCCTTGACTTCGATGTGGCGAGGCTCTGTTTGCTTATGGTTGGGGGCTTGCCTATGGTCGAGGGCCGGCGGGTTCGACGTCAAATCCCAGCCGCACTTTTCCCGCGACACATCGACGACCTGGCAACCGCGGGCTTCTTCATACCGCCGCACCGCCTCCATCGCCAGCCGCTCGATACGGCTGCGCGCGAGGGGGCCGGCGGAGACCTCGGGCGCTGCGGCGTCGTCGCCACGCGCGTGCCGCAGCAGGCCCGCCGGCACGACCAGCGCGCCGCCCAAGACGATCGGCGTGCCGTTCACCACGTGCCGCATCGACTGCAGCTCTTTCTTGCGGTTCTCCAGGCGGCCTTCCAGATCGGTGACGGTGCGGCGGGCGTTCTCGAGGTTGAGCCGCACGTCTTTGCCCGACGCCAGGTCTTCCTTGAGCCGCACCCAGCGATCGGTCCAGAAAGCGATCTCCTTGCTCAGCCGGTCGTGTACGGCGGCGAGCGTCTTGTCGACATGGGCCACGCGGCGGTCCGAAACTTCACGGAAATGTTCGGGCACCAGCGTCTCGGCCGCCAGCGCGATGGCCCGCCGCTCCTGATCGGCGGCGATCCAAGGAGCGTCGAGCACGTTGTTGACGAGCGGCCGCTGGTGATCGGCCAGCGGCTCCAAGTCGAGGTGCGGCGCCCAACCGGCGAACGAAGTCGAGCCGTCGGGATTGACGCGCACGAATTGCAGCCGTTTGGAAAGCGCCTGGCCGTCGCCCGACTTCACCTCGTGCGTCAGCAAGAACATCAGCCACGGCTCGTGGCCGGCGTCGGCGGGATCGACGAGCACCGTCCCCTGGCGCAGCAGGTTGGCGTGTTGCTCCAGCAGCAAATCGCTGACGGCGAGCATGAGTGGATGGCCGGGGTGCATCAGCACGGCGCGCGCCAGGCCCGGCTTGTCGAGTGGCTGCATCGCCTCCTTGTCGAAACAGACGCGGTCGTAGCGCTTGAGCACCGGCTCCAGCTCGCGGCGATTGCGGCCCGTGATGCGGCGATCGCGCTCGCGGATGGAGGCGGGCACATGGGTGATTTCGAGGCGGCCGTGCTCGCGAGGATAGATCGAACCGCCGAACTGCTCGAACGCCTTGAGAAAGAACGAGCGCACGAAGTAGGGTTGCAGCCGCCGGGCTTCGGCTTTTTCCATTTCCAGCTTGACGGCATACAGCCGCTCGGCGCTCATCGTCTCTTGGGCCAGGGCGTTGCGGTCGAGCAGCGACTTCAAATGATCGTGGTCGAGCGCCTGGTCGATCTTGCGCGTCAGGCGGGCGCGCACCTCGGGCTGGTCGCCGTAGCGGATAGCTTGAATCAGCAGCTCCTTGAGGCTGGTTCCTTCGAACACCTCGCCCAGGATGTCGAACACGCGTCCCTTGAGTGCCTCGCTTTCGATTTCCAGCTTTTCGAGCAGCCGATGGTAGACGTCGCCTTCGCGGGTCTCTTTGGCGACGAGGTTCCACAAGTGGCAGACTTCGATTTGCCCGATGCGGTGAATGCGGCCGAAGCGTTGTTCGAGGCGGTTGGGGTTCCAAGGCAGGTCGTAGTTGACCATCAGGTTGGCGCACTGCAGGTTGACGCCTTCGCCCGCGGCATCGGTGGCGACCAGCACGCGCACGTCGGAATCGGAGCGGAACAGGGCCTGCAAGCGGCGGCGTTCGTCGCGATGCGTGCCGCCGTGGATGGTGATGATGGCATCGGGGTTGCCGAGCACTCCGGCGATCCGCTGGTGCAGGTAGTTGAGGGTGTCTCGATGCTCGGAGAAGACGATCAATTTGCGCTGCCGGCCGAAAGCGTCTCGCATTTCGGGAGCGTTCTGCAGAATGGTCGAGAGCTCCTCCCATTTGCGGTCTTGCCCGGAGGCCACCACGGCCTTGGCTTGTTGCTCCAGGCGTTTAAGAATGACGATTTCCGCCCCCAGCTCGTTGATGGTTTGGGCGGCGGTGGCGTCGTCGACCAACGCTTCTTCGAGGTTTTCCTGTTCCTCGGCGTTGAGATCGTCGTCATCCTCGGGAACGACCGCCAGCGTTTCGGCCAGCGCTTGGCGGCCACGGATACCGAGCTTCTCTTCGCGGAGGCGGTTTTCCAACCGTTCTCTGCGGCGTTTGAGCGATTGGTAGATGGCCTCGGGGCTGGAGGCGAGGCGACGCTGCAGGGCGGTTAGCGCGAAGCCGACGGAACCCTTTCGTGAACCGTGCAGTTCGTCGGCCTTGCCCATTTCGGTCTTCACATATTCGGTCACGGCCTCATACAAGGCGGCTTCAATTTCAGACAGCCGGTAGTTGACGGTGTAGGCCCGGCGTTCGGGAAACAAGGGCGTGTTGTCGAACTTGACCAGTTCTTCCTTGACCATGCGGCGCATGAGATCGCAGGCATCGACTTTGTGAACGCCGTCGCGGAACTTGCCGTAAAAGCGGTCAGAGTCGAGCAGCGAGAGAAAAAGCTGAAAATCCTCTTCCTTGCCGCAGTGTGGCGTGGCGGTCATCAGCAGCAGGTGGCGCGCGTTTTGGCCCAGGCGTTCCGCGAAGCGAAAGCGGCCCGTTTTTTCGAGCTTCGAGCCGAAGTAGTGCGCGGCCAGTTTGTGGGCTTCGTCGAAGACGGCCAGGTCCCAGCCGGCATTGCAGAGCTTTTCTTGCAACTCCTCATTTCGCGACATCTGATCGAGGCGCACGATCAGTTGAGCATGGTCTTCGAACGGGTTGCCGCTGGGCGACGCCTCTTCCAGCGCCGCCGAGTAAATGCGGAATTCGAGGCCGAATTTCTCGAACAGCTCATCGCGCCACTGCTCTACGAGGCTGCCCGGCGCCACAATCAAAATGCGTCGCGCGTCGGCCCGCATGATGAGCTCGCGGACATAGAGACCGGCCATGATCGTCTTGCCGGCGCCAGGGTCGTCGGCCAGGACGAAGCGCAGCGGCTGCTTGGGAAGCATCGACTCGTAGACGGCGGTGATTTGGTGCGGCAGGGGCTCGACGTTCGACGTATGCACCGCCATCATCGGATCGAAAAGAAACGCCAGGTCGATGCGTTTGGCTTCGCACGTGAGCTGGAACGCGGCGCCGTCGCCGTCGAACGACCACGGGCGCTCGACGGTGGCCACGCGGATGTCATTTTCGTCGCCGCGGCCGAGCAAGCGTTCTTTCGTGGCGCCGTCGGGAGTGCGGTAGAAGACCTGAATTGCGCCGTCGCCAATCGGCACGACGGCGGCCACCGTTGCCACCGCCGACGGCTCCAGACCGACCAGCGGCAAACCAGGTTTGAGATCTTCGAGTTTCGTCATTGGTCGGTCGTGGTCCCGTGCGTTTTTCGCTTTTGGCGCCAATGCCTTGCCTGCGCTGCCTTAAATATCGCACGCCGGGCGCGACGGCTCAAGGTGCCGTACCCACGGTGCCCAGAGGCAAAATCGATTCTAGGCTCGCAGGCCCAATATCATACGCGCAAAGCGAGACACCGATCCCTGAGCCTCAAGAGTCAAGCGGCAAGATCGTGGTCACCCCAGGGCGACACGATCCGCATCCCGGCGGCTTCCAAGCCTAAGCCGCGCGGCGGCCCCCAACGGGCGCGGAGGCGATTTCCGCGGAGTTGCGACCGATTCTCCAGCGGCTGGCGATCAACGCCGAGACTTCGACACACTGGCTTGCTTTGGTCGCTCGCTTGCGTGTCGCTTTTGTTAAGGAAAGCGCCGCGCGCGGCGCTTTTGCCTGCACGCGCCAGCCGATCCGTGCAGCCTGCGCTCAAAGTGCTCAAAGACCGAATCGCTCAATTCGGCGGAACGGCATCCCGGCGCGCCGGGATTGCGTACAGAGGATTGGCCGCGTACCTCGTGGGACGCGACAAACGTGTCGCCTGCGCTCGGGTGAGACCCGGTCGGGCATGTGCAAAATCGTCGAAAATCGACGAACTTGCCGGTAAGACCGTACTCGGTTTTTGTTCCGATGGTAGGATCAGTCATTAGCAATGCGTCCCCTGCAATTCTTCTCATGGTCGTCTCCTCGACACTGAGGTTCCACTTCCATGTTAGCCTGCCGCATCATGTTCGAGAACGCACGCCGCAGTTCAGCAGTTCGGACGTCTAGAACAGCCGCCCCTGCGAATCGACTTCTCCCGGCTCGAGGCCGAGGTGCTCGTAGGCGGCGGGCGTGGCTTTGCGGCCGCGAGGTGTGCGGATCACCAGGCCGCTGCGCAGCAGATACGGCTCGACTTCGTCGACCAACGTGTCGGGTGCCAGGTTCATCGTGTGGGCCGCCGCCTCCACGCCCACCGGCCCGCCGTGAAACACGCGAACGATCGTTTCCAAATAGCGGCGGTCCTGGCCGTCGAGTCCGAGCGCGTCGATGCGCTGCATTTCCAGCGCCGATCGGGCCAAGGCGAGCGTGATGTGCCCGTCGGCCTTGCTGGTGGCATAGTCGCGCACCCAGCGCAGGCGATTGTTGGCCAGCCGGGGAGTGCCGCGGCTGCGCGAGGCGATCTCCGTGCAGGCGGTCGGCTCGATGCGGCAGCCGAGCTTGCCCGAATTGCGGCGCACGATCTCGGCCAACTCCTCGACGGTGTAAAAGTCGAGGTGCTCGCGCATCACGAACCGGTCGCGCAGCGGCGCCGACAACAGGCCGGTGCGCGTCGTCGCCCCGATCAGCGTGAAGGGCCGCAACGACATGTTGATCGTCCGGGCATTCACGCCTTCGCCCAGCGTGATATCGATGCGAAAATCTTCCATGGCCGGATAGAGGAACTCTTCGACCGCCTTGGGCAGCCGGTGAATCTCATCGATGAACAGCACCGAGCCTTGCTCGGCGTTCGTCAGGTAAGGAATCAGGTCTTTCGGGGCCGTCATCGCCGCCCCGCTGGCGATCTGCAGCGTCACGCCCAGCTCGCGCGGAATCACGGTGGCGAAGGTGGTCTTGCCCAGTCCCGGCGGGCCGTCGAAGAGAATATGGCCCAGCGTCTCGCGCCGCTTTCGAGCGGCATCCAGGGCGATTTCGATTCGCGCAAAAACCTCCCGCTGCCCGATCATGTCGCGCATCCGCTGCGGCCGCAGGTCGCGATCGTCGTCCGCTTCCGGCAGAGCGGCGGCTGGGAGTGCCGCGGAATCGTCGGCGTCGTCGTGTTTCAGAATGGGTTCGCGGGCCAAAGTGCCTCCGTGATGCGGCCAAAGGTTCAGCCGCGATGTAACTGAAGCTTTTCCACAAACGCCGCATGCTCAGGCGGTGCCAGGCCGCGTTGAACGGTTTCTAAAAGCATCGCGTCGTTGCCGGGCCCGATGAGTTCCGCCCGGAAACCAGGCGGCATGGCCTCGTAGAGCCGGTGGAACGTGGGCTGGTCAAGATGATCGCCCGCATTGAGCCGAGGCGGCTTGGATTCCACGTCGGTCTCGGCGGCGCGAAGCATGGTCGGATCTCCAGCGACGTTTCCTTGGTGCCCGCAAGACCTTTATCGTAGCTTCTGCTTCAACCTTCGACCAGCCGCGCGAGCCATGCTGCAATAATCCCAAACGGAGGGGCCTATGCCGCTACGCGATCACTTTCGCCCACCGATCTCCGCGAATCATACGGTTTGTGGCGGGCCGATGCGACACGTGTGTCGCGCCGTTCTGCGTTCATCTTGCCGCATCCAATAGTCAACGGCAGATCGCCAACATGGCCGTTGAACTGGGTGCCGCCTCGACGACACGGTTGGCCTGGAGGACCGATCCCGGTAGCGCTCCAACGGCAAATCGCGAAAGACTTTGTCGACATCGCCGACGGAACAATGCAGTACAGCCCGCGGCCGGGACGTGGTAAGATGGATTTCGTCTACCAGGTGGTCCGGCTTTGGGAGCGGCCCGCCGAGCAACTGCTCGTCGGCGAGCCGGGCCTGGCGCCATTGGCCATGCTCGGGCAACTTGCGGAAGGTGCGACCGTAGAGGATGGTCTGGTAGCGGTCGCGCAGCGTCGTCGTTCAAAACGACCAATCGTTTGCCTCGACCGTTGGCGCAGCGCACTGCGCGGCTGAAATCGTTTGCCTCGACCGTTGGCGCAGCGCGCTGCGCGGCTGGAATCGTTTGCCTCGACCGTTGGCGCAGCGCGCTGCGCTCTTCTCCGGGTAGCCCCCAGTACGGTTTACTTCTCTGTTTCTGCAAGTCCTTATTTCACAGAAGGTTACGGCTTTGCAGCCAAAACACCTCGTTGCATAATTCTCGCGGAAAGTGTCAGATTCCATCCGTGCGCGTGACGAGGTGACGGATCGCGAGGCTCTGACGAAGCTTGAACCGGCGGCGAAAGCGGCGGCTAATGCGGCGTGCGAAGGCCCCGCTACCCCGCATGCTCGTATTGAACATCCCGTCGCAGTGTTGTATCTTAGATCAACAGTTGAGATGTGGTTTGCCGGCAGCGTTGCAGCCATGGTTTTTATCGAATTCATTTGGGATCTCGACGAAGATCCTGATGGCAACGTCCAGCATCTGCTGGAACACGACGTAACCAAGGAAGAAGCGGAACACGTTCTCCGACATCCCGACTCCGAAACGACGAGCGACAGTAGCGGCCGGCCCCTCACTTTCGGATATACGGCGGAGGGCCGGCACTTGGCGGTCGTGTGGGAGCACGTTCTCGACGATCCATTGACAATCTACCCGGTGACGGCGTTCGACGCCAAAGAGCGAGCCTAGAGGTGTGACATGGAATTTCGTCGGCGACAAATGAAGATTGACCGCACGCCCGAGGAGCAGGCGCGCCTAAAGGCGGTCCGCGCGCGGTTTCAAAAGGAAAAGCCGTCGCTGGACGAGCTCGTGGCCAGCGGCGAATATACGCCGCCGATCAAGCAGGCCGAGTATTGGGAACTGATGAAAACTGCCGCGGCCCTGAAAAAGGCTCGCGAGGAGGCGGGCATCAGCCTGCGGCAAATGGCCGAGCGCATGTCGATCGACGTCGGCGCGCTCAGCCGGTTGGAAAACGGCGTCAACAGCAACCCCACTCTCGAAACGCTGTTTCGCTACGCCAACAGCCTCGGCAAGAAAGTGCTCGTCCAGCTCGTCGATATGCCGAAAAGCACTCCACGAAAGAGAAAGCCAGCCGTCTAGCCTCGACGCCTTTCTATGCCCGCTTTTGGTGGCCACGTTTTCAATTTGGCCACGCTTTCGAGGTGCAGGTCGAGGGTCAGCAAGCGGTCAACGCCGTGGACCAGCATCGCGGCGACGAGTCGCGCGTCATGCCCGTTCTTGCCGATGACCTGATACTGAACGACAAGTTGCTGCCACACTTGAAACGCAGCGGGAAGGTCGTCGAGCACTGAAAAGTCGGCACCGAAACGAATCAGTTCTGCCGCAGCCTGCGATGGAGTCAAGCCAAGTCCGTTCTGCGTCGCAGGGCGCGTGGCGACGCTCCAATACTCATAGAAGTTTTGCGGCACCAGAAAGATTCCTTCGCCCTGTTGAAGCAAGGCGGCCACCGCGTCGGCCCCAAGCTGGTGCATCGGGTGCTGCGGCTCGCTGCTGCGCGTCAGAATGTTTGTGTCCAGCAGGATGCTCATTCGCCGCGGTCGCCATACATGCTCTCGCGGCTATCATCGGCCACGTGCGGATTCGACGCATGGCTTGCTACCCACTCGCGCCACGCGGCAACTTTTTCTTGGGGCGTTCGTTGGGTCGGCGGACCACTGCCATTGGCCGCGGCGGAGACAGTGGCCAGCCATTCCAGATATGCCTCCAACGTCTGCCCCCGCCGCGCTGCGGCGTCTCTGAGCTTTTGCTCCGTGTCAGGCGGCAGGTGGATGGTTACGCTCATATCCTCATTCTAGCAAGGCGGCCGGTTATCGGGCCAGTGACGATTGAACGGCTCGCCGCGGCAAGTGCGCGACATCATGCTGGCTATGTTCGCGGCTTGCGCCCATCGAGCCGTGATGGAGCGGCTAACGCGTGCCGCCGTTGAAGCTCAACCGAAGAATTGGACCGGTGCCAGTCCCTAAAACCGAACGGCAGCGTGGCTGCTTCCGCGAACCGCTTTTGGGCGGCATAATCCTGGCACGCGCTCGCCGGCCGGCGAGCGGCGACAAGTCGCGTTTCTCGAGGAGTAGCCAAATGGCCATGACCTTTGATGCCACGTTGAAAGATCTGGCGCGCGAATGCCCGCTCGGTATTCTGGCCGAGTTCGACGAGCCGACCAGTTCGCCGGTGACACCGCTGAACGTCGACCTTTCGGCGGTGTCGAAGGCGGCCGACCTGGTGCTGGGCATCGGCGAGCCGCTGGTCGAGATCGTCCACGTCGAGTTCCAGTCGAGCGCGGCCGCGTGGAAGCACGCCGACCTCGTGCTCGATAACGCTCTCTTGTTCTCGCAGCACCACGTTCCCGTCCATACAATTTTGGTTCTGCTGCGTCCGCAGGCCGTTCACCCCAATGCCGACGGCACAGTGCAGTACAGCCCGCGGCCGGGACGTGGTAAAATGGATTTCGGCTATCAAGTAGTCCGGCTTTGGGAGCGGCCCGCCGAGCAACTGCTGGCCGGCGAACTGGGCCTGGCGCCGTTGGCCATGCTCGGGCAGCTTGCGGAAGGTGCGACCGTAGAGGACGGTTTGACAGCGGTCGCTCAGCGGCTTGCAGAGCGTTTGACGGCAGAGGCGGAGCCGGCACGGGCGACTAAGCTGTTGACATCGGCGCTTTTGCTGACGGGACTACGGGTTGACCGAGACGCGGCACTCAACATTTTTGGAGGAGTTCAGATGCTGGAAGAATCCGACACTTACCTGATGATCCTTGAACAAGGCGAGCAACGTGCGCGACGGGGCGACATTCTAGTGGTCGGCGAGGAAAGGCCGGGGACTGCTAACGAATCGGTGCGATCCAAACTCGATAACATTAAGGACCATGAGCGGCTGCTGCGCATGGTCCGCAAGGCGGCCACGGCGGCTACTTGGCAACAAATCCTCGACACGCCGTGAGCGTCTGCTAGACGGCTTTGGCACGCGGCCCCGACCGGGCCCTGTGCCCGGCGGGCCGTGATTGGCCGGCTAACGCGCGCCGCGCAAACAGCCGCCGCCGCTGGGTGCATCCCAGCGGAGCGCATGATTCATGGGCCCGCTCAGCCTAACAATTGGACCCGTCCCGGACCTCGTTTTTCTGCCGGCTTCGCACGTCGCCGCTTTGCTTAGGGTGCTCCGACGCATAGCGCGATGGCGGTGCCAATGTCATCCAATTCCGTCGACGTAGTCGTGCCTAGGCGTCGCACAAAACGCTGTTCAGATACGGATTTGGTCTGAAACGCGTCCGCGCCGGAGTCCTTGGCAAGCCCATTCGACTGCGTGGGCGGCAAATGCACAAACCACGGATAGCTAACGTACTGCGGCTTCCAATCCGTAATCGGGACGACCATCCTCAACGGCAAACGCCCGATCGTGTCGAGGCTGACGACCACGGCCGGCCGAATTTTGCGCAGTTCAGCCCCGATGGCCGGATCGAAGTCAATCAACCAGATTTCGCCGCGCTTCGGTGTTGGAACTTTCGCCATAGATGTCGTTTGGGCCGAAGGCTTCGAAAGCGGTCAACGCCGGATCGTTCCGGTAATCCTCTTCGGCCATCGCGGCCGCGGCTTCCAGAATGGCGTCTCGTTCTGCCGGCGGCAGCTTGCGAAGTTCGGCCGCCGTCCATCTCTTGACGGGTGTGGTTTCATTAGGATTCATGGTTTGCCTCTAATGTCTCGCCGCGGCGCGCAGCGGTTTCCCTAAGTTTTTACTCCGTTTGAGCCGGCAGGTGGATGCTGATACTCATGTCCATATTCTACCAAGGCGCCCGGATATCGGGCTAGCCTGGATTCCCATAGTCCCCTTATCGGCTAAAGGTTCGCGGGCGGGAACCCGCTAATTTCCGGGCTTTTTTGACAGACTGCTATAGGTGATCTCTTTACTTAAAAGTATGCTTCCACCTTGTTACACGAGATTCGCGCCCGCGATGGCCTTCGCACGCTGGGCATGAAAACGCCTGTTTTCACGGGAAAATAGGCGGTGTCGTGCTGGACCGCCAAAAACGATCCGCGAGAAGGCATCCGAGCTGACATAGTGGAA
>DATLUO010000183.1 GCA_035533075.1 Pirellulales bacterium
CTCACCGGGGCGTCGCTTAGGCTCTGCCCCAGCCACCGCGAACGCCCCCGTCACCGTTCCGATGCGTCGCCCTGGGCCATCAGCACCGGCAGCCAGGTGCAAAGATAATACGCCCGTGGTGAGGCCAGATCCAAAAGGGCGGCCAACTCGTTGCCGGGCGCGGCACGGCGGGACTGGGCACGCATGTCGAGCAAATCAAAAATGCCGCCCAGATGTTTGTACTTCACCGCTTGCACTTGCTCTTTGTCGAGATGCGCCAATTGAATCGCCCGGTCGATCGCATCTTCGACAAAGCCCTCTCGATCGACCAGTCCGTTGGCCAGGGACTGGTGGGTGGTGAACACCTGCCCGGTCGCCACTTTGACCAGGGCGTCGTCGTCTTTGGCGAACCGCGGCCGCCCGGCTTTGACGATCTCCTTGAATCGCTGGAAGCTGTCGTGTACCAGCCCCTGGAAAATCTCTCGCTCTTCTTCGGTCATGGGGCGCGTCGGCGTGCCCATCTGTTTCAGACGATGGCTCTTGATCGAGTCTTCGGAGATGTCCCACTTTTCCATCAGGCGCGACACGTCGTAGTGCGGAATGACGACGCCGATCGAGCCGGTCCAGGTGGTCGGCTCGGCGAAGATCACGTTCTCATGCTCATCGCCGACGGCCATCGACACATAGTAGCCGCCGCTGGCCGCAATGCCGCCCATGCTCACCACCAGCGGCAGCTTGCGGTCGGCCACCATCTTTTTGAGATGGTGATAAAGGTAATCGCTGCCGCTCACCGTGCCGCCGGGCGAATTGACCCGCAGCACGACCGCTTTGACCGCCTTGTCGTCGCGCACGTGGTCGATCTGCCGCTTCACGAACCCCTCGCCGTCGAGGATGGTGCCCTCCAGCGTGATCACGGCGATTTTGTCGGTGGCCGTCTTCGACAGCGAGTGATGCTGTTCGTGGAGCGAATCGTCGCTTCCCAGCGATAAAAAGCCGCCCAGTACCGCCACGGCGACGACCGTGAGCGCGAACATCACGAGCCCCGAAAGCGTGATGAGCCGGCCCAACCACCGCAATGGATTGAATCGAGCGGGGCGCGCGGGAGGCGGGCTGGACGGAGCGGAAGGCGGGATCGAGGGGTCCATCAAAAGTACCGAAAGTGATGCAGGTTGCCGTATTGTGGATGGTTTATTGTAGACCGCTCACTCCGTGAGCGGAACGGCGTTCACATCTTTTCGGGCTTCCCTACCGACGAGTATTGCAGAGCACGCGGGCCAGCGGGTAAGCTAGGGCCTTCGTGGAGTTTCGCCGGCCCGCCGGCTTCTGTTGCCGCTTAAAAGGAGTGTTCGCGTGTTCGTCGCGGCTTCTACCGAATGTTTTCCCCAGCTTTCGTTTGCCGACGCGGTGCAGCGGCTCGTCGATCTGGAATACACCCGCGTCGAGATTTGCCTGCGCGAATCGAGTGGCCAGGTCAAGCCGTCGCAAGTGCATGCCAACGTCGAGCAGGCCATTCACCTCTGCCGCGATACTCATCGGCTGACGCCGGTCTCGTATTTCATCGACATCCAGGCCGAGGGCGACGAGTATTACGCCCAGTTTTTGTCCTGCTGCAAACTGGCCAAGGCGAGCAAGGTGGTCGTCATGTCGGTGCCGTCGGCCGAGTTGGGCACGCCGTTCAATGCCGAGGTGGAACGGCTGCGTGAACTGGTGCGCATCGGCACGCTGGAAGGCGTCGTCGTCGGCATCAAAAGCGAGGTCGGCCGCATGAGCCAGGATCCCGACACCGCCGTCGTGCTTTGCGATCATGTGAAAGGGCTGGCCATTACGCTCGACCCCAGCCATTACATCTGCGGGCCGCACGGCGGCGCGAACTACGACCAGGTGATGAAGCACGTTTGCCATGTCCAGTTGCGCGACACCAGCAAGACCAAGCTTCAGGTCCGCGTAGGTCAGGGCGAAATCGAATACAACCGGCTCATCAACCAGCTCAGCCGCCATAAGTACAACCGCGCCCTGTCGGTGAACATTATCGACCAGCCTGAGTCGGGGGTCGACCACATGGCCGAGATGCGTAAAATGCGTTTGTTGCTGGAGAGCATGCTGTAGGGCGACCGATGGCTGAGAACGAACCACCCGTTCAAAAAAGCGACGACGAATGGCGGCAGGCGCTGACGCCCGAACAATACCGCGTGACGCGCCGCAAGGGGACCGAGCGGGCCTTCAGCGGCGAATACTGGGACTCAAAAGAGCCGGGCGTCTACCGTTGCGTGTGCTGCGGCGCGGAACTTTTCACCTCGCAGACCAAGTTCGATTCGGGCACGGGCTGGCCCAGCTTCTGGCAACCGGTGGCGGAGAACGTGGCCACCGAGGACGACCGCAGTTTTTTCACGCGTCGCACGGAAGTGCATTGCCGGCACTGCGGCGCCCACCTGGGCCACGTCTTCGACGACGGGCCGCCGCCCACCGGACTGCGCTACTGCATCAACTCCGCCTCGCTGAAGCTGGAAAACACGTAAGTCGATGCCACCGGGCAAGCCGGTGGCCTTTTTTTCGGCCAATCTCAAAACGCGCAAAAAAATGCTTGCCAGCCTGTAACGCATTCGCTAGACTGAGGCAACTTCGGTCTGAGAGTAGGCGGTTTGTGGGACGACTGGCTTGGCCGGTTGTTCCGACATCCCAAGGTTGATTCCATTTTTGCCGCGGTTTCGCCGCTGCCTGGGAGTCCGCTGATGAACGACCATACATGCCGTTCGGCAATCGCTTGGCCACGCGCCCTATCACTTGACGGGGCTTGTGGGTCTCACATCGTTTTTCAGCATCGCATGAGTTCGCGCGCTCGTCGTTTTTTCTCTTCCGGCCATCTCATCGCTTTTCAAGGAGTCTGAATCATGTTTCGAGTTCGCCGCGGTTTCACGCTGGTCGAGTTATTGGTGGTCATCGCCATCATCGGCATTCTGGTCGCGTTGTTGTTGCCCGCCGTTCAGGCGGCCCGCGAAGCGGCCCGCCGCTCGACCTGCCAGAACAATTTCAAGCAGATCGTCCTCGCGCTGCACAACTACCACGATGTCATCAAGCAGTTCTGTCCGGCAACGCTCAACCTCGCCAGCAGCGGTAACGGGGTCGGTTCCGGGGCGTACGCCCCCTCTTACGGTTCAGGGCAGTTGGGCATGAATCTGCACGGTTTCATGTTGCTGATGCCGTACATGGAACAACAGGCGATTTACGACAGGTACAACAAGTTTGGCTCCGCCGGCGGCTCGCTGGTGAATAATGCGGCCCTTGGTCTCGCGGGAGGCGACCCGGCCACCACCGGAAACGACGTGCTGATGGCGATGCAGCCGCCGGTGTTCTATTGCCCATCCGACGACGGCGTGAAGGTGACCGTCTACAACAGTTCCAATGACCCGACGCCTTATTATGCCATTTCGAAGAACAGCGCACTCTACGGGGCGCGGGTGAACGTCGACTTTTCGACCCAGCCCATTTACGAATTCTATTGGCCCAACGGCTGGCGCACCTACGTCCTTCAGAACTACAAGAAATATCGTGCCGTCTTTGGAATCAACAGCACGAGCAGCACCGCGGACATCACCGACGGGACGAGCAACACCGTGGCCATCGTGGAAACGACCCGCAGCGTGTACAACGGCAATGGCAACGCCTGGGGGTATCGCGGCTGGGTGATGGTGGGCGTTTCGCTTTACGACCAACTGAGCAACTACCCCCTTTCATCCTGTCCTTTGTGCGGTGGACAAGCGATCAACTGCTGGACCTATTATACGACGGCCGCCTCATATCAGCCCGGTCGACTCGCCTCGTGGGGGATGGCGGGCAGCCTGCACCCGGCCGGATGCATGGTCGGAATGGCGGATGGCACCGTTCGTTTCATGTCTGAAACGACCGACGTCAACATCCTCGCGCGCCTCGGCAGCATGGCCGACGGGACGGCCATCGGGAACCTTGGGGCGGCACTGCAATGAGGAGGTTAACCATCGAAATGAAGTCCTGTCGGTTCGTGATGGTTCTTGGGATGCTGGTGGTCGGTTGTGGCAAACGATCAGCGGGGCCGCCGGTCGTCGCGACCCTGCCGATCCAAGGCAGGGTAACGCTGGACGGCAAGCCCTTGGCGGGCGCCGACGTGGTGTTTATGCCGGTCGATGCGCCGCTGGTCTTTGCAGGCACGACCAAGGAAGACGGCAGTTACCAATTGGCGGGGCTCGCGGGCAAGGCAACCTGCAAAGGCAATTGCAGGGTGACGATCAGCCGCATGCTCAAACCGGATGGCAGCCCGCCTCCCCCAGGCGAGCCGCCGGCGATCTCCTTCGCCGTGGAAAGCCTGCCGCCGCGATACTCGATGGCCAACTCCACGGAACTGTCGGCCAATGTGCCGGAAGGAGGCGGCACCTTCAATTTCCCATTGAAGAGCAAATAAGCGCCCCAAGCGATGAAGCGTGAGCTTTGCATCAGCCTCGCTCTTGCGCTGGCCACGGCGGCGGCGTTTGCCGGCGTGCTGCGCAACGGCTTCGTCAATCTCGACGACGATTTGTACGTCTACGAGAACCGAGTGGTGCAGATGGGGCTGTCGCGGCCCTCGGTGAACTGGGCCTTTACCAACACCGAAGCCGCCAATTGGCATCCCTTGACATGGTTGTCGCTGCAGCTCGACTACGAATGCTTCGGGCTCAACGCGGCTGGCTATCATGCGACCAGCCTGCTGTTTCACGTGGCCAACACGGTGCTGCTGTTCTGGTTGCTGCGAGTGATGACCGGCGCGGTGGCCGCCAGCGCCTGGGCGGCGGCCGTCTTTGCCCTGCATCCGCTGCACGTCGAGTCGGTCGCCTGGGTGGCCGAACGCAAAGACGTGCTGAGCACGTTCTTCTTTTTGCTGAGCGTCTTGTGCTGGCAAGTCTATGCGCGGCGTTCTGCCGCCTGGGGCTATGTGTTGGCTCTCGTGTCGTTCGTGCTGAGCCTGATGGCCAAGCCGATGGGCGTCACGCTGCCGCTGGTGCTGCTGTTGCTCGATGTGTGGCCGTTGAAGCGCTGGCCCGGCGCCGCCGCAAGTCAGAGCCAAGAGCGTCGCGGGCCGACCACTTCGTTCGGCCTGGTCGCTGAAAAAACTCCCTTCTTTATGATCGGCGCGGCGTTCACCGCCATCGCCGTGCTGGCGCAAGGAAGCAAGCGGGCTACGGAGTTCGGCGAGGCGCTGTCGTTCGGCGACCGTTTGTTGATGGTGCCCGTCAATTATACCACGTATCTGTTCCGGACCTTGTGGCCGCTCGACCTGGCGATGCTCTACCCGCATCCGGGCGCGGGTTTGCCGTGGTGGAAGCCGGCCGGGGCGGCGTTCTTGCTCGTGCTCCTGACGATGGCAACCTGGCTGCTGAGGAAATCGTTCGCCTACTTGCTCGTCGGTTGGCTCTGGTTTTTGATCGCGCTGCTGCCGGTGATCGGGCTGGTGCAGCTTGGCTCGCAATCGACCGCCGACCGGTACATGTACCTGCCGATGATCGGCTTGTTGGTCGCTGTCTGTTGGGGCACGGCCGAGGCCGTCGCCAGACGGGGCCGAGGGGCGCGGCGCGTGGCGGCACTGTCGGCGGCGGTCGCACTTCTGCTTTGCGCGTGGCTCAGCGCGCGGCAAGTGGCCGTCTGGCACGACGGCGTCACGGCTTGGGAGCACGCCTTGGCGGTCACGCCACCCACGCTTGTTTCATGCAACAACTATGGCCTGGCGCTGGAACAGGTTGGTCGCCGGGAGGAGGCCGAGCGCTGGTTCCGCCGAGCGCTGGAAATCGATCCTGCCGCGTTTAAGCCGAATTGCAACCTGGGCGTGCTGCTTGCCCAGCAGGGCCGCTTGGACGAAGCGGCCCGGCACTTCGAAATCGCGCTGGCGGTGAATCAATACGATCCGCTCTTGTTGGAGAATCTGGCCATGGTCGAAGAGCGGCGAGGGCGTCTCGAGGCGGCCCTGGAATATTACGAGATGGCCGCCCGGTTCGATCCGCCGGTGCCTCGGATCATGCGGCGCCTTGAGCGGGCGCGCCGACAACTTCGCGACCCGTTGTAACCACGGACCGGCGTCGCCATCAGTCGATCCTCCAGATGACAGACTACCCCGACAGAAAAAATGAGCGGCTGCGGTCGTGAATCCAAAATCCAGAATCCAAAATCCAAAATCACCCTCCCCCTAGATTTATGGTTGCGGGCGGATTTCGGAAGGCGCGACATCCAATCCTGGGACGCCATTCACCCGTCCGTCCCGGTGGCAGGCGGCGCGCAGCGCCGGCTCGGGTCTTTGACAATTTGGTAGATTCGTGCGGCCGGGCGAGCGAGTGCCGCTCGTTTAATCGAAGTGCTTGCGGTGCAGGCCGGTCAGGGCGGTGAGCGCCGGCTTGGGCTTTCCGGCCGGGTCCAACAAGCCGCCCGCCACAAATTCTTCGGCCTCGCCGTCGAAAAGCTGGTTCCAGAAGATCGCATGCACGGCGGGCTTCGACAACAGGAGCGGCACGTAGTGCTTGATCCAGGCGGCCTGATTCTCCGGCGACCAACCGCCGGGAAACGTCTGCGGCACCGGTGCGGCACGCCCCCGACCAGCCGGCGGCGACGACTCGACGCCCGGCACGGTCAACGTCACGTGCAGCGGCAGCCCCAGATAGCTCCAGAGATCGAGCAAGCGGCTGAACTCCAGGCGGTCGCGGGGATAGCTTCCGCCGGGCTGGTATCCCATGTTGATTTCGATGGCCACCGCGGTGAGCTTCAATCCGGAGCGGACCAGGGCATCGGCAAAGTGCAGCGGCGAGAAATCGGCCGCCGCGCGCCCCATGTATTCCGCCCACGGCTGGTCGAAACGCACCACCAGCGGCGTCCGTGGATCGACGTCCTGGGCCACTTCAATCGTCCTGGCCGCCAGCCGCAGACGTTGTTCTTCGGTGAGCGACAGACCATCGCCCACATTGATCCGCGCCGCACACTGCCAAACATCGACCTTGCCCTGGTAGCGGACCACCGCCTTCTCGGCAAAGTCGGTGACAAACGACAGAATGCTGTTGAAGTCGTCTTCCCAGAGGTAAAGCCAGTCGGGTATGCCGCCGGCATCGAGCTGCACGAGCGGCCCGGCGCAAACGGTCAGCTTGTTCTCCTGGCAGGCCGCAATCTGCTGGTCGGGCAACTGCCACTGATAGACCCCTTCGACCGCTTCAACCGCGCGCCACGAAAGCGGCACGTGAGCGGCATTGAAGGCCCTCAAGTAATAGGCCAGGAGAGGCATTTCCAGCGCGTGTTGGCCCAGGTTCGCGCCGAACAGGGTCTGAAGCTTCTGACCGCTGCGGTGCCTGGCCGCCAGCGCTTGATCGGTGTAGCTGGCGACGAGCAGCTCCGCGGCATCCAAGCCGAGCACGATCGCCTTTTGCGCAAACGCGGCGGCCCGTGCCACGTCGTGCTGGCTGGTGACCGCCAGGGAGAGCGATTCCAGCGCTTTGTGCATGGCGTTCTCGACTTTGCCGGGCACGACCAGGCCGATGGCTTGCCAATCGGCAATCTGGCCGCGCACCTGGTTGAGCTTGCCGCGGGCCAGTTCGACCGCGAGCTGATAGGGCCGATCGCGCTGCATGAGCGTGGCCGTCGAGAGCATCAGACGGCCGTGCCCTTCGACGGGCCAGGGAATATAAAACTTGCCGGAATCGGCCACATTGCGTTCCACGATCAGCTCGCCGTGTTGCAACCGCGTGCGGCAAGGCCAGGGAATCTGCTCGGGCCCCGCCATATAAGCCTGCTCGGCCGCTTGCGGCGTAAGTTGGCTGGTCGGGGGAACGATGAGCCGTAGTGAACCGGTCGGCATGAGGCAATGCTGTTTTGTTTGTGCTACAACCGTTATACTCCGGCCAGCCGCGTCCAGCAGCGCGGGAGAGGAAAAAAATGCGGACCACGCAGCTACTGAATCCTATGCCACTTCCGGCCACTTTGGAAACACATTTGCCGTCACTGCCTTTGCGAAGGGGCAAGGTGCGGGACGTCTACGACCTTGGCGAAACGCTGTTGCTCGTAGCCACCGACCGGATCAGCGCCTTCGATTGGGTGCTTCCCAACGGCATTCCCGACAAAGGAAAGATCCTTACTCAGTTGAGCCAGTTCTGGTTCGAGCAATTGGACGTACCCCATCACGTAATCACCTGCGACGTCGAGGCGATGCCGTTGGCAGCCGCGGACCGCCGCCAGCTTGCCGGCCGCGCCATGCTGGTCCGCAAAACGCAGGTGGTGCCGATCGAATGTGTGGCCCGCGGCTATCTCAGCGGATCGGGCTGGAAAGAGTATCTTCGCCAGGGAACCGTCTGCGACCTCACTTTACCCGCCGGACTCCGCGAAAGCGATAGGCTCAGCGGACCGATCTTCACGCCGGCGACCAAAGCGACCAGTGGGCACGACGAAAACATTTCGTTCGAGGCCGTTTGCGGCGCGGTCGGCGCGGAGCTGGCCGCCGAACTGCGGCGCCGGACGCTGGAGGTTTACCGTCGCGGCGCCGACTATGCGGTGGAGCGCGGAATTATCATTGCCGACACTAAATTCGAGTGGGGGATCGTGAGGGAGCCGGCAGGCGAGCGACGTCTCATTTTGATCGACGAGGTGTTCACGCCCGACAGCTCGCGGTTTTGGCCGGCGGATCAATATCGGCCGGGCCGTGGCCAGGCGTCGTTCGACAAGCAATTCGTGCGCGATTGGCTGGAGAGCGTCGGCTGGGACAAGCAAAGCCCTCCGCCGCGGCTGCCCGACGAGGTCGTCGAGCGCACGCGGGAGAAATACCTGGAAGCCTACCAGATACTCACCGGCCGGCAGCCCGAGTTGTAATGCGAGCGTCGGGTGGAAAACACCCCGCGGCGAGCCACGATTTGCAATTTGAAATTTGCAATTTGCAATTTGCAATAGTCGGTTCGGGCTCCGCGCCAGGCCGGGGCACCGATTTCAAATTGCAAATTGCAAATTTCAAATTGTAAATTGCGAATTGCAGAATTGTCATCGCCGCCGAGAACCGTCGCCCCAGTCTCCACGGTGGGCCGGCGCTCGCAAGCTCGCTGGTCCCACCCTACGTGTGAGAGTTCTACTTGAAGCCGCATTCGACCACACGCCGCGCGAGGATCGCCAACAAGCCTCGATCCGGTCCGTTCCCGACGGGGTGGCTGCGCCCGGTTCTGCTTGCGGGACTGGTCTCCCTCTATGTGGCGCGGCCCTTATTGCCTTCCGAGGCGCCGACCACACTGGCCGGGGACGGCCTGCCCTTCGTCATGCTTTCGCTCATGTTGGCTGTGGTCTGGCTCGCGGCGCGTGCCAACGCCGTCGCCGCCGATATCCGCGTGGGGCCGGTGGAATTCGCCTGGTGCGCTCTCGTAGCTTGCCAGGCCGTCAGCACCGGTTTGGCGATGCGCGACGGCTTCGCGAGGGCGGCCGTCAACGCCTTTTGGGAGTCGGTCGGGCTGGGCGCCGGATTCCTGTTGTTGCGGCAGCTCCTGCGAAGCGGCGGCGAAAAACGGGCAATTCTGATCGTCATGATCGGGCTGGCGACGCTGTTGTCGCTCGACGGAATTTCGCAGTATTTCATCGAACTGCCGGCGCTGCGGGAAACGTATCGTCTGCACCCCGACGACGCGCTGCGCGAACTCGGCATCGACGCTCCGCCCGGCTCGGCCGCGCGGATGCTCTTCGAGCAGCGTCTCAATAGCACCGAACCGGTGGCCACGTTTGCCTTGGCCAATTCTCTGGCCGGCTTCTTGACCCCTTGGCTGCTGATCACCTTGGCGTTGGGTTATGCATATCGGGAGGATGGCCTTCCTACGCCGTCCGGTGACAGACGGGACGGCCTAGGAAGGCCATCCTCCGTTTGGCGGCGCCGGCTGGGCGCCGCGGCGTGCGCTTTGCCAATGGCAATCTGCCTGGTGCTCACCAAAAGCCGCGCCGGCTATCTGGCCGTGTCGGCCGGTTTTGTCGCGTTATTATGCCTGTCGCGGAGCCGTTGGCGGAACGCGTTGGCGCTGGCCGGCGCGTTCGCCGCGGCAATCGTCGTCTTGGCGGTGGCCGGGTATGAGTCCGGCGCGCTGGACCGTGAAGTGTTGACGCAGGCCGCACAGTCGCTGAGCTATCGCTGGCATTACTGGCAAGGCGCGCTGGGCATGATCCGCGAAGCTCCCTGGTTCGGTTGCGGACCGGGCAATTTTCAGGACGAATATACGCGATACAAGCTTCCCCAGGCCAGCGAAGTCGTGGCCGATCCGCATAACTTCGTCTTCGAGATCTGGGCGACATGGGGAACGCCCGCGCTCGTGGCGTTCGCGGCGATTCTGGCGGCAGCGGCCTACGAGTGGCGGCGTGCGGCGACCCGGCGATCGAATGTCGAACCAACGAACCAGGCGTGCTACGCGGTCTTGTTCGGTGCGATCGGTGGTCTGGTGCTGGCCTTTATCCTAGGACCGCTCTCGACGGTGAGTTTGCAATGGCCGTTGCTGTTGGCCGGTTTCGTGGTTCTGCCCCTGGTGTGGGCCGTTTTTTCCGGCTGGATCGAGTCGGGCGAGTTGCCGGGCTTTGTGCCGTTCGTCGGCGCGGTGGCACTGTTGACGAACCTGTTGGTGGCGGGCGGAATTGGCTTTGTCGGCGTGGCCGGATCGTTCTGGTTGCTGCTGGCCGTTGCCGCGCCGCACAGCGACGGTGTCGGCCTGCGGCTGCCACGCTGGGCCGGGTTGGCCTTGTTTGCGACGGCCGCCGGACTGTTCGCCGCCTGCTATTTCACGGCATATCGGCCCGTACTGGCATGTCGCGCGTTGCTGGCGCAGGCCGAGCGGAGCGATGCGGCCGCTCGCCAGCGACAATTCGAAGCCGCCGAGGCCGACCCCTTGGCCGACGAACCGTGGCGGCGGTTGGCGGCCGGCGATTTTGCCGTCTGGCAAAACGACCCGGCGCCCGAACGGGCCGCTCGCTGGCAACAAGATCAAGACAAGTTGCTCCGGCGCCGGCCTCATTCGAGCGCCGCCTGGCTGGAGGCCGGAGAGCGTTACCTGGCCGCCGCGCGCGAGTCGCACGGCCAATCGCAACGGCAGGAATATGCCGCCGCGGCCGTCGAACACCTTCGCCGCGCGGCCGAGCTCTATCCCAACTTCGCAATGGCGCATGCCGATCTGGCCCTGGCATTGGCCGCGGCCGGCCAGGCAGGGGCCGGCGATGAGGCGGCCCTCGCTCTGAAGCTGCACGAGCAAACGCCCCACGCCGACCAGAAGCTTCCGCCGGAATTGGCCGACGCCGTGAAAAAGCTGGCTCGAACCGCGCCTTGAGCGGCTGCGTAGCATACGTGATAAAATAGGCGATCGTAGGCTGGATCGTTTTTATCGTCCTTCAGGAGTCATCTCACATGAAAACCTTTTTGACCATGACCGCCGTCGTCGCTTTGGGAGTGGCGATCACCACCGCCGTCTCGCTGGCACGGATGGGCACGCCGATGGCCCTCTCGCCGCTCTCGCTCGATCTGCCGGCCGAGCCCGACGCGGCGCCGCCGATCAGCCAGCCCGGCCCCGCAATTGCCGCTGACGCCGGCGCCAAGCCGCTCGCCGTCGCCGAAGAAACGGAGTACGACTTCGGCAACCTGCGCAACAAGACCATGGACAACCGGCACACCTTCCAGATCCGCAATGACGGCGCCGCCCCGCTCAAGCTCACCGGCTCACGCGTAAGTTGCGATAAGTGTACATTTGTAGATTTTCCCCAGACCGTGATTCAACCGGGTCAGACCGGCGAAGTCGTGGTGCGCTGGAACGTCGATACCTTCGAAGATCATTTCCGCCAGAGTGCCACCATCAAGACCGACGATCCGGATCACGAGGAAATTCGGCTCGTGATTTCGGGCAAAGTCGTGCGTCCGCTGCAGGCCGAGCCGGCCAACCTGGTGCTGAGCAACGTGCAGGTCGGCAAGGAAGCCCAAGGCAAGGTCCGTTTGCGGGCCTACTTTTCGGACCATCTGGAAGTCGTCGGCCACACTCTGACGGAAGCGGCAACCGCCCAGTATTTTGATGTCGCCAGCGCACCCGTACACAAAGACGAGCTGAGTCCAGGCGTGGAAAGCGCGGTGGATGTGACGGTGACCGTGAAGCCCGGCCTGCCCGTCGGTTCGTTCAGCCAAACGCTGGAAATCGAAACGAGTCTGGCGGATGAGCCCAAGCTGAGCATTCCGCTCAGCGGCAATGTGTCGGGCGCGGTGACCATCGCCGGCAAGGACTGGGACCGCGACTACAATTACCTGGCCATCGGGCATGTCAAGCAGTCGGAGGGCGCCAAGCGGGATCTGTACATTCTGGCTCACGGAGCCGAGATGAAGGGCCTGGAGTTCGAGCCGGCGGAAATCGACGATCCATCGGCGCTGAAGGTGACCTATGGCAAGCCCAAGGAGATGAAGGAAGGAACGCTGGTTCGGATGCCGGTGACCATCGAGGTGCCGCCGCAGAGTCCGCTAGTGAACCACATGGGCGGCAAGGAAGCCAGGCTGGCGCAAGTTGTTATACCGACCAACAAATCGGCGTTGGGCCGCGTGCAAGTTCGCGTTAAATTTGCGGTTATCGCCGACTGACGCCTTGACTGGTGGGCCGGCGCGCGCATGCTCGCTGGTCCCACACCACAAGAAGGATGGTTCATGAAGAAGCCCCTCCGTACCCTGGCCGTCGTTTGCTTTGCCGGTGTCTGTTTGGCCGGTTACGAGGCTGCCCGCCCCGCACCCCGCGCCGAACGCGCATCTGCGCCAAACCGCCCAGACCCCGTCGAGCAAAACGGCCCGATCTTCGAAGGCTGGCCCAAACCGAAGCTGGCCTTGGTCTTTACCGGCGAGCAACTCGGCTACATCGAGCCTTGCGGCTGCGCCGGACTCGAAAACCAAAAAGGCGGCCTGCGCCGACGCGCCACCTTTTTGAAGCAGCTTCGCAAGCAGGGTTGGCCTGTGGTGGCGCTCGACAACGGCGGTCTCATTCGACGTTTCGGCCGGCAGCAAGAGATCAAGTACCGCAGGACCGCCGAGGGGCTGAAGCTGATGGGTTACAAGGCGGTCGGGTTCGGCACCGCCGATCTCAAATTGCCCGCCGGCGCGTTGTTGTCGGCCGTGGCCGAGGCCGACATGTTCGTCTCGGCCAATATGGGACTGTTCGAACTCGACTCCGGCGATACGCCCCGCTTCAAGGTCATCGAAGCGGGCGGCATGAAGATCGGCGTCACGGCGGTCATCGGCGACCGCTTTCGAAAGCAGGTCACCAATGAGGAAATCGGATTCATGCCGGCCAAAGAGGCCCTGGCCCAGGTGGTGCCGGATCTCAAGAAAGCCAAGTGCGACCTGAATGTGCTGCTGGCCCACGCCACGCTGGAAGAAACGACGGCACTGGCCAAGCAGTTCCCGATCTTCAACATTGCCGTGATGGCCCACGGCGCCGACGAGCCGCCGCACGAGCCGCAAAAAATCGCAGGCACCAAGACGCTGCTGATCGAAGTCGGGCACAAAGGGATGTATGCCATCGTGCTCGGCTTTTTCGACGACCCGCGCACGCCGATGCGCTACCAGCGCGTGCCGCTCGACCATCGTTTCGCCGACGCCCCGGAAATCGACGAGCTGATGGTGGCCTATCAAGGCGAGTTGAAGGATCTCGAAGATCAAAACGGCTGGGAAGGACTTGGCCTGAAGCGGGCGCCGCATGCCGGAGGCAAATTCAGCGGTTCGAAGTCGTGCGCCGATTGCCACGACCAGGAATACGCGATCTGGAAAAAGACTCCGCACGCCAGCGCCACCGACACGCTCACGCACGTCAAGCCGCCGCGGCAGTTCGATCCCGAATGCATCAGTTGCCATGTCACGGGCTGGGAGCCGGAAAAGTTCTTTCCCTACGAGACCGGATACGACAGTCTGAAAAAGACGCCCGGCCTGGCGGGCAGCGGCTGCGAGAACTGCCACGGTCCTGGGGCCGCCCATGTGAAGGCCGAGGAAGGCAGCGACAAGGCGCTGCAAAAGCGTTTGCGTGAAGTGCTGCACCAAACCGCCGCGGGCGCCGGCAAAGAAGCCCAGCGCGAGGCCTGCCAGCGCTGTCACGATGTCGACAACAGCCTCAAGTTCGACTTCGACACCTATTGGCAAAAGATCGCCCACTAACGGTAGGGTGGGACCAGCGAGCTTGCGAGCGCCGGCCCACCGTAAACGACGTCGCTATCGGTGGGCCGGCGCTCGCAAGCTCGCTGGTCCCACCCTACCTCTGCTGGCAGAAAGTCATCCATTATTGAAATTGCCAATTTGAAATTCGCAATTCGCAATTTGCAATCTTCCCCCCTGCTCATTCGCCGCCTGCTGGGCCTCGCCTGGCGTTATCGCGGCGGGTCGATCTTGGTGCTGGCGCAGCAGGCCGTGCTCGTGGCGCTCTCGCTGGCCGCGCTCAATCTCACCGGCCTGGGAATCGACGCCCTGCGTCATTGGCTCGATCCGCAGAGCCGCCCGCCGCACTGGCCCTTCGGCCTCCAGCCGCCCGCGACATGGAGCCCGATCGAGACCACGGCGCTGATCGCCGCCGGCATTCTGGCCCTGGCCGCCACACACGCCGCGGTCCGCTACCGGGCCTCGATGTCGGCCGGCCGGCTGGTGCAAAACGTCGTGGTCGACCTCCGCTCGCAGGTGTACGAAAAGCTGCAGCGGCTCAGCTTTCGCTTCTTCGACAAGCACCGCACCGGCTCCATCATCAACCGCGTCGCCGGCGACGTGCAGGCCGTGCGGATGTTCGTGGACGGCGTGGTCGTGCAGATGTTGTCGGTGTTGCTCTGTCTGGCGGTATACCTCTATTACATGCTGCGGCTGCACGTCGGGCTGACGCTGGCCGCGCTGGCCACCACGCCGCTGCTCTGGCTGGCCGCGATCGCCTTTTCGCGCCGCGTGCGGCCGGCCTATCATCGCAGCAGCGAGCTGACCGACGACCTGGTGCTCAAGCTGTCGGAAGCCGTGCAGGGCATTCACGTCATCAAGGGATTTGCCCGTGAGCAAGAACAGATCGCTACCTTCGCGGTCGCCAACCGGGCCGTCGAAACGCAGAAGACGGGCATCTTTTGGAAGGTCAGCCTCTTCCAGCCGCTGATGGGACTGTTGACGCAAATCAATATGATAGTCTTGCTGAGCTACGGCGGCTGGCTGGTGATCGAGGGGCGATTGCCGCTGGGCGAAGGGCTGTTCGTGTTCGCCAACCTCTTGCAGCAGTTCGCCAACCAGGTCGGCCAGATCATCAACATCACCAACAGCATTCAGGCCAGCCTCACCGGCGCTCAGCGCGTGTTCGAGGTGATCGACGCCCCGATCGAAGTCGAGAATCGCCCGGATGCTGTTCCCCTGAGCGAGGTCGCAGGGCAAATCATCTTCGACGGCGTGTCGTTCGCATATTCCGGCGACAACGTTCTCCGCGAGATCGATCTGGCGATCGAGCCGGGGCAGGTCGTGGCCCTGGTCGGCGCCACCGGATCGGGCAAGAGCAGCCTGCTGAGCCTCATTCCGCGGTTCTACGATCCCACCGCCGGCCGCGTGCTCCTCGACGGGCACGACCTCCGCGGGGTAAGGCTCGACGATCTGCGCCGCAACATCGGCATCGTGTTCCAGGAGACCTTTTTGTTCAGCAACACCGTGGCCGCCAACGTCGCCTTCGGTCATCCCGGCGCATCGCAGAGCCAGATCGAACGGGCAGCCAAGATCGCCGCGGCCCACGAGTTCATCGGCGAGTTGCCCCACGGCTACGACACCGTGATCGGCGAATACGGCTCGAACCTCTCCGGCGGCCAGCGGCAACGCCTCGCGTTGGCGCGTGCCCTGCTGCTCGATCCGGCGGTCCTGATTCTCGACGACGCCACTTCCGCCGTCGATCGCGACACGGAGCACGAGATCGTCGACGCGATCGAGCGGGCCATGCGGGGCCGTACCACGCTCGTGGCCGCCCACCGCCTGAGCACTTTGCGCCGCGCCGACCTGGTGATCGTGCTCGATGAAGGGCGGATCGTGCAGAGCGGCACCCACGAAGCGCTGCTGCGTCAGCCGGGGCCTTATTACCAGGCCGCCCGACTGCAGATGATCGACGACGAAACAACTTCGGCCCCCTTGGCGGAGGTGGCCTGATGTCGAGCGCGAATTGTGGTGTGGGTGTCTCGCCCGCCCCGACAAACAATTGTGGTGTGGGCGTCTCGCCCGCTCAGGCGAAGCAGGCGGGACGCCTGCACCACAATGCTTTGACGGTCCGCCGGGCCGACGACCGCGAAGAAGAGTTCCACCCGCTGGAAATGCGGCTGATCTCGCGGCTGCTGGCCTACACGCGGCCCTATCGCGCCAAACGCGATTGGCTGCTGCTGTTGGTGTTCCTCCGCTCGCTGCAGTTGCCCGGCCTGACGTGGCTGACGGCGGCCGTGATTACCGGACCCGTCGAGCGGCGCGACATGGCCGGCGTCGCGTGGGGCACCTTGGCTTTCGCCGCCTTGGCCCTCTCCACGCAGCTTGTGATGCACTTTCGGCAGCGGCTGGCCCTGGAACTGGGCGAGGCGGTGGTCCACGACTTGCGGCGCGACCTGTTCGCGCATCTCGTGCGGCTGCCGATGAGCTTTTTCAACCACACGCGGCTGGGGCGGATCATCAGCCGCATGACGTCCGACGTCGAAAATGTGCGCGTGGGCGTGCAAGAGGTGCTGTTCGTGAGCATCGTGCAACTCGGCCAGATGCTGGTGGCCGCGGCGTTCATGATCTGGTACGACGCCGCGCTGTTCGTCGTCGTATTGCTGCTCGTCCCCTCGCTATGGGCCATCAACAAGCATTTTCACCGCAAGCTGAGCCGTTCGCTTCGGGCAGTGCAAGAATCGTTCAGCCGCGTGACCGCCACGCTGGCCGAGTCGGTCAACGGCATCCGCGTGACGCAGGGCTTCGTGCGGCAAGAGACGAACGCCGAAATCTTCAGCAGCCTGGTGGCCGACCACTCGCAGTACAACATGGCGGTGACTCGCGAGCAGGGCACGTTTCTGCCGCTGCTCGACCTGAACAGCCAGCTTTGCTTTGCCGCGCTGCTCTTGGTGGGCGGCTATCGCGTGCTGGTGACCGGCGGCGCCGAGCTGGCCGACGTGGTCGCCTTCTTGTTCATGGCCAACCTGTTCTTCTCGCCGATCACCGTATTGGGCAATCAATACAACCAGGCGCTCACGGCCATGGCCGGCGCGGAGCGGGTGTTTCGCCTGCTCGACACCCGGCCCGACTGGCAAGACGCCGCCGAGGCCGGCGAATTGCCGCCCATCGAGGGCCGCGTCGAATTTCAGAACGTCTGCTTCGGATACGATCCGCAGCGGCCCGTGCTGCGGGGCATCCACTTCACGGCCGGACCCGGTGAGACCGTGGCCCTGGTCGGGCACACCGGCAGCGGCAAGACCTCGGTCACGAACCTGATCGCCCGGTTCTACCAGCCGACGTCGGGCCGTATTCTGGTCGATGGCCACGACCTGACGGAGGTCACCAGTCCGTCGCTTCGTCGGCAAATCGGCATCGTGCTGCAACAGAACTTTCTGTTCAGCGGCACGATTCTCGACAACATCCGCTTCGGCAAGCCGCAAGCCGACGACGCGGAAGTGGTGGAAGCGGTCCGCTCGCTCGACTGCCTCGACTTATTCGAAGCCTTGCCGCAAGGTTTGCAGACTCAGGTGGGCGAGCGCGGCACGGGTCTTTCGCTTGGGCAGCGGCAGCTTGTCTGCTTTGCCCGTGCCATGCTGGCCGATCCGCGGATTTTGATTCTCGACGAGGCGACCAGCAGCGTCGACACGATCACCGAGGCCCGCGTGCAGCAGGCGCTGTCGACCTTGTTGAAGGGCCGCACGAGCTTCGTGGTGGCCCATCGTCTCAGCACCATCCGCCACGCCGACCAGGTGCTCACGCTTTCCGACGGCCGCATCATCGATCGCCGGCACCGGCCCACCATCGGCGACGATACTTCACGCGGCCGGAAATGAGACGTCTGTAGGGAACGCCCTCACTTGCGCCGCGTGCGGCGCATTTGCCGACCGTAGCCCTTTCGCCGCGCGAGAGGAAAGCCGTTTACCTCGCGCCCATGCGACACGCGTGTCGCCTCGGCGCGTGCCGCCGGAGACGAACGAACCGCAGGCACTTTGGCCGCGCGCGGCCAAAGTGCCGACCGTAGCCCTTTCGCTGGAGCGAGAGGAAAGCCGTCTACTCCGTGCCCATGCGACACGCGTGTCGCCTCGGCGCGTGCCGCCGGAGACGAACGGACCGCAGGCACTTTGGCTGCGCGCAGCCAAAGTGAGCAGGATCACGGATGACACCCCTCCAACGGACGAGTCGCAAAGCCGTGTCGCCAAAGATTTTGCGCTTGCACGACGGTAAAGCTTCGCCGAACCCGGTACGCAGGTGCCGTACACCAACCCGAAGCGCTAGCGAGGAACGTGAAAAAGGCGACAAAACCTCGCTTGCGCTTCGGGTTAGTGTGAAATGGGAACGGGTTCGGCGAAGCTTTACCCGCGACGGAATGCGGCGACATCCGTTTCTACAACGGCGCCTTCAGGGGATTTCGAAGATGGCCAACTCGCGCCAAACGAAGCAGAGCGATGAACACCGGCTTTTGCAAACGTTGGCAGCCTTCGAACTCACTTGGCAGCCTTCACGGTCGGAGCGAACCCCACCAATGGGCCAACTGTCGGATTCCGCC
>DATLUO010000184.1 GCA_035533075.1 Pirellulales bacterium
CACGCACGTGCTGTCGTTCGACGTCAAGGCCTGGGATGCGACGGCCCCCACGATTCAGACGGCTGCGGCCTTTGGCGGCATTCCGGCCGGCACCTACATGCCGGGCGACCCAGGCTATGTGCAGATCATCAACGCCTGGGCCGGTCTTGGCGTCAGCACGTTGCAGGGGTACTTGCAACCGGTCACATCCGGCGGTTCAGGTACGATCGTCGCGCAGGGTGCCTACGTCGATCTCAATTATCTTGGGCCGGTGGTCCAACCGTATATTGCCGGCGGCAACTATGCGATGGCGCAGGCCCTGGCCGGCGTGTCGACATTCGCCGGTCCCGGCATGGCGCAGTTTGGCACCACGTACCGCACGGGCAGCGGTTTGGGAATGACCTACGACACCGGTTGTTTCGACTACGAGAACGACGGCATCGATCAGAACCAGAACGGGATCATCGACGAGTTCACCAACGGGCTGGACGACAACGGCATCGGCGGCGTCGACGACGCGACCGAGATCGAGGGACCGATGCCCTATCGGGTGCCATTGAAGGGCATTCAGATCAAGATTCGCGTTTACGACCCCGACAGCCGCCAGATTCGCGAAGTCACCATCACGCAAGACTTTCTGTAGGAGTAGGGTGGGACCAGCGAGCTTGCGAGCGCCGGCCCACCAAAGGGTTCGGGGTTCAGGGTTCGGGGTTCAGGGTTCTTCAGCCACGGATGGAACACCGATGAAACACCGGTCCGTGTTCGCTCTGTGTTTCATCCTTGGCACCCCTCGAATTTTGGATTTTCGATTGAGCGTTGGTCCGTCGCCAACCCCTAATCACCAACCCCCAGCCCCTTCCGGGCGTACCGTAGGCATCACGCTCCGTCGTGATGGTGCATCGCTCGGCACTCCTTTTTGAACAGAAGGGGACAAAGGAAACGAAGGCTGGGACGTTCTTCCCTTCGTTTCCTTCGCGGCCTTCTGTTCCGACCGCGGGATCGCTGACTTCATCTGTGCCGACCGCCCGGGGCGGGATAGAATAGCGTGAGGCGAACCTCGCCGCCCTTTTGCCGGGATGCGTCGTGGTGGAAGCCCGGCACGGGACAGAATTCAATGTCATCCTTGTCATCCTTGCAGGAACGCCATGAACCTCTCCACAGCGCAAATCGAAGCTATTAAACAGGGTGAGCCGGTCCGCATCGACGCGCCGGAGGTCGGCACCGATTGCTTCGTCGTCCGCGCCGATGTCTTCGAGAGAATCAAGACGCTGCTTTACGATGACGAGCCGTTGTCGCCCGACGAGAAAACCCGGTTGCTTGTCGAGGCAGGACTTCGCGCAGGTTGGGACGACCCCGAAATGGATATCTACAACCGCGAATTGCCGTAGACGATGGCCAACATGAAGCGAGGCGACGTCGTCATCGTCGATTTTCCCTATAGCGACCAGACGGGCAGCAAGCTCCGCCCGGCGCCGGTGGTGCAGGCCGATGCGCTCAACCAAAAACTCGACGACACCATTCTGGCGCTCATCACCAGCAGCAGTCCCTTCACCCCCGGTGGAAGTGCGGCACGAGTGACGATAGAATACCGTTAGGGTTGCTTGCAGGAGATCGACGGTGGCTATGAACACCCAGCCTGTAACCGAAGCGGAGATTCTTGCGGCTATCATTGCTGCAGCGACAAGGAGATTGAGATGACGGCCAGGCTCATCGTCGAGCCGATCGCGCGATATGTCGTGGGAGCCGAAGGGCGCGTCGATCTCGCGGTCTTTCCTTCCTATCATAGCGTCGCCATCGTGAGGCGCGACAACGACTGGCAGTTGCTGCCGGACGGCGCCGGTCGCGCCAGGCCGTGGTCCGAGGACGCCTTCGTCAAAGCCGTCGCATCGCTGGCGACCAAGGCGTGAAGAAACGCGAGGAACGCAGCCGCCGGCTTCGTGCGGTGCAGCGAGAGTATGAAACAGCGGTCGTCGCCATCGCCGGTGCCGTACCCGGTGCGGCTGAAGGGCATTCAGATCAAGATTCGCGTCTACGACCCCGACAGCCGCCCGATTCGCGAAGTCACCATCACGCAAGATTTTCTGTGGCAGTAGGGTGGGACCAGCGAGCTTGCGAGCGCCGGCCCACCAAAGGGTTCAGGGTTCAGGGTTCAGGACTTTGGGTCTTGGGTCTTGGGCGTTGGGTGTTGGGTGCTGGGTGTTTGCCTCGTTCCTGACGCCTGATGCCTGACACCTCGCGCCGCGCGTTTGGTCAGCCACGGATGAACTTCTGCCCGGCATCGTGCTGGAAGCACATCGCGGCCCGGGATAGAATTCAATGTCATCCTCAGCAGGAGCCCGACATGGCGATCCACGCTCAGCCCGTAACCGAAGCCGAGATTTTGGCGGTCGTATTGCGCCGAATGAACCGACGTGGCCGCCGGAGTTGGCCAAGCTTGTGCTCGATTTGCAGTTCACGCCGGAGCAGGTGGCGCACATGCGCGACCTGGCCGAGCGGAACAACGCCGGCGAATTGACCGACGCCGAACGGAGCGACTTGCAAAGCTACGTGCATGTCGGCAACTTCCTCTCCCTGGCCCATTCCAAAGCCCGGCTCTCGCTTAGACACTCGGACGATCAACCGCAATGAACGCGGCCTTACATTTCGCGTCTACGATCCCGACAGCCGCCAGATTCGCGATGTCACCATCACGCAAGATTTTCTGTAGGAGTAGGGTGGACCAGCGAGCTTGCGAGCGCCGGCCCACCAAAGGGTCCGGGGTTCAGGGTTCGGGGTTCAGGGATTTCAGCCACGGATGGAACACCGATGAAACACCGGTCCGTGTTCAATCCGTGTTTCATCCGTGGCCTTGATTGTCTTTGGTTGTCAGTGGCGGTCAGAATCGGGCCATTTTGGCGGCCAGTCGGGAGCCAATGCCGTGAATCAAGAGTGGCGGCCAGTGGTCGGCAGGAAGGGGCGGAAGAATCTCCGGCAGAGCGGTCGCTCGCAGGGCGGTGCAAACTCGTTGACCGTGGTTTCCCAGCAGGCCCGCCTGGTGGTCTCGTGAAAACTCGCTTGCATCATCTGGGCCGCGCGGGAAACGAGAAGTTGGCGATGTTCTTCTTCCCAAGCGTCGTCTTCAGGAGCGGGCAACTCGGCCAGCCAGCTCTCGTCGACCTCCAGCCGAAATCGACGATTTTGCGCAGGCGGCCGCGGCTACCGCGGCAACTGCTCCTTGGTCGGCTCTTTGACGTGCCGCCAGCCCTCGCCGTTGAGCGCCTTGAGAAAAGCCACCAGGTCGCTTTTGTCTTGTTTCGTGAGCTTCAGCGGCTTGATGCGCTGATCGAGATACTTGTTCTTGATGCCGCCGTCGTCGTAGTGCTCGATCACCTGCTCCAGCGTCTTGAACCGACCGTCGTGCATATAAGGGCCGGTGTGCTCGATCTCGCGCAGGGTCGGCGTCTTGAACGCGCCCCGCTCCTCTTCGCGGCCCGTGACGAGATAACGCCCCAGGTCGGGACCGCGCTTGTCCATGCCGATGCCGATGTTGGCAAACGAGCCGTCGGTGAAGTTGAAGCCGATGTGGCAGGCGTCGCAGGTCGCCTTGTTGTAAAAGACGTCCATGCCGCGGACCTGCGCCTCGCTCATCGCCTTCTTGTCGCCCTCCTGGTAACGGTCGAACGGCGCGTTGCCCGAATAGATCGTCCGCTCGAACGTGGCGATCGCTTTGGCCACCTGGTCGATGTCGAGCTTGTCGCTCTCAAAAACCTTCTTGAAGCGGCGGACGTAGCCGGGCACGGCCTTCAAGCGGGCGACGCTGGCCTCATGCGCCTTGTCGGCCTCTTTTTCCAGCGTCATCTCCAACGGGTTGGCGATCGGGCCTTTGGCCTGCTCTTCCAACGATTCCGCCCGGCCGTCCCAGAATTGCAGCGTGCTGTAGGCCCGGTTGATGACGGTCGGCGCGCTGCGGCCGCCTTTTTGACCCTTGATGCCGATCGACACGGCCTGCCCGTCGGTGAACGCCTTTTCCGGCGCGTGGCAACTTGCACACGAAACGCTCGAGTCGCCGGACAGCCGCTTATCGAAGTAGAGCAACCAGCCCAGCTCGGCTTTGTGTTTCGAGTAAGCGTCGTCTTCCGGCCAAAACACCTTCGGCAGCCCCAGCGGCGGCGTGGGCGGTTTCTCTGGAAAGTCTTGAGCCAAGGCGACGCCCGCCAACAGCAACGTCAGCCAGCAAGCAGAAAGCGAAGTGCGCATCATGGTGCAAATTCCCGAGGTAGTGCGTAGGGTGGGACCAGCGAGCTTGCGAGCGCCGGCCCACCGTAATCGACGTCGCCAACGGTGGGCCGGCGCTCGCAAGCTCGCTGGTCCCACCCTACAGATCCCTATTTCCTATGCTCTTACTTCTTCTTCGGCTTCGCTGTGCCGGTGATGTAGATCGCCTTCTGGCCGGCCACTTCGGTCATGGTGCCATGCACCTTCACGACCTCGGCCATGTGGTCGATCAGCTCGTCGCGCAGCTCGGTGTCGCCGTCGCGACGCGGATCGTGCTCTTCATCGATCAGCGTGTAAACATTGCCCTCTTCGGTCAGCAATCCGATCGGCTGTCCGTGTCGGGCACACTTCTGGCCGCAATCGCGGTGCTTGTCGCCGTGCTTGCCGACCTGCAGATAGCACGAGATGTCGATGATTTCGCCGACCGCCACGACCGGCTCGCCCGACACCGGCTTACCGCTGATGGAGGAGGTGACGGTGGTGACCGACCAGGGCTGGTCTTGGGTCGCTTTCTTGCCGATTTCGGCGGCCGGCTTGTCGTAGCTGCCCTTGGTCGGCTTCGACCAGTCGGGAAAGAGAATCCCTTTGCCTTTGTCGGCGGCGAGTCCGGCGATGAGAACGAATCCGGCAAAGGCTGCCGTCCGGCAAAGACGTTGCGTCGTGGGTCGTGACATGAGCAATCTCCTTCAAGGCGTGAGCAAACGTAGGTCAAAACGAGGAAATCCCGGCCAATAAAGCCACCCCGATTGTAGTCACTGAAAAATAAGTGGGAAGAGGGCCGAAAGAGGGGACGCGATTAAGGGGTCAGCGGTCAGGGGTCCAGGCGTCAGGCGTCAGGGTGTTTGTCCTGACGCCTGAAACCTGACGCCTGATGCCTGATGCCTCAAATCGGTGGGCCGGCGCCCGCAAGCTCGTTGGTCCCACCCTACGCCTGTGCGTTGCCGGCCTTCAGTGTGCAGCACCGCACAGGTCGGCCACAAGGCGAGTCGCCAAAACCGACATTTTCGCCATTTGACGCCAGTCGCCGTGTCCCCTCCGCTTCTGGCCCCGCTTTTGCGTAGCCCTGTCTCGTTGGATGTAACCCCATACTCAAGTGAACGCTTTGCAAGCGATCCTAAAGGACGACCATGATCGCGCCTACCGCATTTCCGGCCCGTGCCGCGGCAAATCCGCCAACGACGACCAGCAACTTCAGCACCTCGGCCGCGGCCGTCGAAACGCTCAAGCAGCCGGCCGCTTATCCCGATCGGCCCAGGAAGGTATCACTGATTGAAACGCACATCTCGTGGGTCTTCGTCACCGACCGCTTCGTCTATAAGCTGAAGAAGCCGGTCCGCTTCGATTTCGTCGATTTCAGTACGCCCGAAGCACGCCGCCGCGCATGCCAGGACGAGTGCGACTTGAACCAGCGACTGGCGGCGGGCGTGTACCTCGGCGTATTGCCCGTGACGCAAACGGGCGACGGCCGGCTGGCCTTGAATGGACGCGGACAGACCGTCGACTGGGTCGTCAAGATGCGACGACTGCCGGCCGATCGGATGCTCGACGAACTGATCCGCAACGGGCAATTGTCCGCAGCCGACATCGAACAGCTCGCGACGTGGCTGGCGAAATACTATCAGCGTTTGTCGCCGCTCTGCCTGGGCGCCGAAGAGTATCGCAAGAAGATCGAGCAGCACGTCCGCGACAATCGGGCGGAGTTGCTCCGCGGGGAGCATCGGTTGCCCGCCGAAGTCGTCAAGCGCTGCCATGCGGCGCAACTGCGCTTCCTGGCGTTGGAACACGCGCAGCTCGATCATCGTGTCTGCGATGGCCGCATTGTCGATGGACACGGCGACCTGCGGCCGGAGCACATCTGCCTGGAGCACGAACCGGTGGTCTTCGATTGCATCGAGTTCAACGATGAGCTGCGGCGCGTGGATGTGGCCGATGAGATCGGCTTCTTGGCGATGGAATGCGACTACCTGGGCGCACAGGCGCTGGGCGCCAGGATTGAGGCGGTGTATCGGCGCGTCGGCTGCGACTTTTTTTCGGCGGCCCTCTGGAACTTTTACAAGTGTTATCGCGCTTGCGTGCGGTCGAAGGTGGCCGCGTTGGCCGCCGCGCAAACGTCGGCACCGCCCGGCGACGCCGCGCACCAGCGCTCGCTGGCCTATCTTCATCTCGCCGAGCGCTACGCCGCTGAGCTTGGACCACCGACGCTGATCTTGGTTTGCGGCCTGATGGGATCGGGCAAAACGACGCTGGCCACGGCCTTGGCCGACCGCTTGGGAAGCGATTGCCTCGGCACCGACGCCGTTCGCCGCGAAATGCTCGGTCCTTCGCCGGCGCCGGCCGGCTTTAATGAAGGCCACTATTCCCACGACCTTCGCCAACACATCTACAGCGAATTGTTGCACCGGGCGGAGTTGCTGCTGCGCCAGCGGGTGAGCGTTGTGCTCGACGGCGCATTTCTGACGGCATCGCAGCGCGCCGCCGCCATGGCGCTGGCGCACGCCGCCGGCGCCGTGCCGCTGGTGGCGCATTGCGCGTGTCCCGCGGCGGTCGCGCAGGAGCGAATCGAAATCCGCGCGGCGGCTCCGAGCTTGTCGGAAGCGCGTGCCGAGCTTTACTCGGCGCAGCAGGCGGAAGAAGAGCCGCGGCCCGCCGACGGTTCCATCGAAGTCGATACGACGGCCACGTTGCGGCTGCAAGAAGCGGAGGTCATCGAGGCTCTGCGCCGCCGGCTGGCGTAGGGTGGGCCGGCGAGCTTGCGAGCGCCGGCCCACCTTACATCACGCGTCCACACCAGAGCGCGACATCCACGGCAGTTCCCGCCAACCCGAGGCGAAATGAGAGGGGCTTACCGCGAGCCTGCGGCGCGCGCCAGGGCCACCGCGTTACTTGACCGCCCTCGGCGGCGTCCCTAAGATCAGATTGGCACGCACCTTGGAACGCACCTGATGCCCGAACGATCCAGCACCACTCCCTATTGCACCAACGGCGAAGACGATATCGCCGCGTCGCTGGCCGTTTCCAGCGTCGATCAGGAGCGGATCCAAAGGGCCGTGCGCGAAATCCTGGCCGCCATCGGCGAAGATCCGGACCGCGAGGGACTGCGCGAGACGCCTGCGCGTGTGGCGCGGATGTATGCCGAACTCTTCTCCGGACTGCACGACGACCCCCGGCAGCATTTGCGGAAGTTTTTCACCGAGAAGTACGACGAAGTGGTGCTGGTCAAGAACATCAGTTTCAACAGCATGTGCGAACACCACATGCTGCCGTTCCTGGGCGAGGCCCACATCGGCTACCTGCCCGCCGGCAAGGTGATCGGGCTAAGCAAGCTGGCACGCGTGGTCGAAATGGTCGCCCGGCGACCCCAGGTTCAGGAACGAATGACCGAGACGATCGCCGACCTGCTGGTCGATGAACTCGAAGCCAAGGGCGTCGCGGTCGTGATCGAGGCCACGCACACCTGCATGACCATCCGCGGCATTCGCA
This sequence comes from Pirellulales bacterium, assembly GCA_035533075.1. Taxonomy (NCBI): domain Bacteria; kingdom Pseudomonadati; phylum Planctomycetota; class Planctomycetia; order Pirellulales; species Pirellulales bacterium. The sequence goes on from DATLUO010000184.1 coordinate 7,714, forward strand.
AGCCGGGCAGTTTGTGCGTCACCTCCGCGATGCGCGGCGTGTTCCGCTCGCACCTTTCCAGCCGCTCGGAGATCATGAATTTGATCTACGGCGACCGACGCTCATAATGCAGCTTCTCGTTCAGTTCATCTTTCGGCTGTCGTTCGGCATGGCGGCCGCCATGCTGTGCGTCTCGCCGCGCCAGGTGACCAGCGGCTATTACCGCAACAACCTCTACGTGCTGCTGGGACTCAACGTGCTCGCCTCGCTGCTCGTCTGGTTGGCACCGGCCGAGTCGAACATGTCGTTATGGCCGGCCGCGCTCGCCGCCGCCGCCAGCTACGTCGGCGCGGCAGCCTGGCTCTATGATAAAGCGGGACCGGGATGGTTGGCGTTGGCCGTCGTGAGCGTCAGCAGCCTGACCGGTGCCTGGCTCAGTCAACTCGTGCCTGCGACGACCGGCACGCCAACCGGCCGACTTCTCTGGACCCTCGATCCGGTCGGCAGCGGCGCGGTGCTGGGCGTGACCATGGCGGCCATGCTGTTGGGCCACTGGTATCTCAATGCCCCCGGCATGTCGCTGTCCCCGCTCCGGCGACTGGTGACGATGCTGGTGGCGGTGCTAGTGCTGCGCGGCGTGTTCGCCGCATGCGGGGCGGTCTTGGAATACCGCACGGCGACGGCGGTCGACTTGAGCGAATCGCTGTTCGCGGCCATGCGCTGGCTGAGCGGCATCGTCGGGGCGATCGGCGTGGCCATCATGGCCCGCCAGATTCTCAGAATCCCGAATACCCAAAGTGCCACGGGAATCCTTTACGTCGGCGTCATTCTCACTTTCGTGGGTGAATTGACGGCGCTGCTACTGTCGCGCGGCAAAGCGTTTCCGCTATGATGGAGTGATGCAGATCCGCTTTTCATGTCCCCGGTGCGAGCAGCCGGCCAGCATCGAGGCTTCGCCGACCGGTTCCGCGCGGGCTTGCCCCAATTGCGGCCTCGAGATGAAACAGCCGGCCGACGCCTGGGACGGCGACCATCTCACGCGCTGCCTGGTTTGCTCCGGCACCGACCTGTTCGTGCGGAAGGACTTTCCACAGCGCCTAGGGGTGGCCATCGTCGTGCTGGGATTTGCACTGAGTTGTGTTACTTGGTTTTTTTATTGGACTACACTCACCTTCGCCGTGCTGTTTGCCACGGCGCTGGTGGATTTCGTTTTGTACCTGATCGTCGGCGAGTCGGTGGTCTGTTACCGCTGCCACGCCGAATACCGCCGGCTGCCCAAGCCCCAAGCGTATCAGGCATTCAGCCTCGACACGCACGAACGGCATCGGCAGCAGGCGGCGCGCCTGGCGGCGACAGCCCACGAGGCGTCAGGCGTCAGGGATCAGGCGTCGGACAGTCTGCGAGAGGCTGGTGGCTAGTGCTCTTTCAGGAACGCATGAATGGCTCAACCTCATCCCAGAGGTGGCTGGGGCAGAGCGTGGCCAGATGACGATGGGCGCTACCGCGAACCGCTGTGGCCACGCGATGCCCCGGTGGTTCAATTCGGGGCATCGCCTGGCCAAAGCATTTTCCTTCACTTCCAACCCGGAGCTGGCCAGGCTCTGCCGCAGCCACGGGACTACATATAATTGACATGGACCAGCAGCGCGAACGCATTCAAGAAGATTTGCGAGGACTCGTCCGCGGCGAAGTCCGCTGCGACGACGTCTTTTTGCAGCTCTATGCCAGCGATGCCAGCATCTATCAGGTCAAGCCGCTGGCCGTCGTGCGGCCGCGCTCCACCAAAGACGTGGCTGCAACCGTGGAGTACGCCCGTGAGAACCAGCTTCCCGTGCATGCCCGCGGCGCCGGCACCGGTTTGGCCGGCGAATCGCTTGGCGCCGGGCTGGTGATCGACTTTTCCGTCCACTTCCGGCGCGTACTCGGAGTGCAGGGCGACCGTGTGCGGCTGCAACCGGGCGTGGTTCACGAACGGCTCAACGCTCAACTGCGTCTGCACGGCCGGCAGTTCGGTCCCGACCCGGCCATGAGCCACGTCACCACGATGGGCAGCGTCGTCGCGCTCGACGGCTGCGGCAGCCACTGGTTGAAATACGGCTCCGCCCGGCGACACGTCTGCCGGTTGGAGGTCGTGCTGGCCGATGGCAGCATGCTCAGCGTCGGGCAGGAGCCGCTGCTTGACGGCGTCAGCAACGATGCCAACCCGCGGAAGCGCGAGCTGGTGACGTCGCTCGCCTCGCTGCTGAGGCAAAACGAAGAGCTGATCCGCCGGAACCAGCCCAAGAGCCTCGTCAATCGCTGCGGCTATCAGGTGGCCGACGTGTTGAGCAACGGCCATCTCGACCTCGCCAGGTTGATCGCGGGGTCCGAAGGCACACTGGCCTTGATCACCGAAATGACGCTGGCCACGCAGCCGTTGCCTCGCCACCAAGGCCTGGCGCTGTTGCTGTTCGACCGGCTGGAGACGGCCGCCCGGGCGGTGCCGGAAGTGCTGGCCTTCGACCCCGCGGCTTGCGACCTGATGGACCGCCGGCATTTGGTACTGGCCCGCGAAACCGACCCGCGCTACGACACGCTGCTCCCGGCGGAGGCCGAGGCGTTGCTCTTGGTCGAGTTCGAGAGCGACGATCCCCTGGAGCTTCGCGAGCGCGTGCGGCAGATGATCGACCGCGTGCGCAGGCGCAAGCGGCTGGCCTACGAGGCCCGGCATGCGTTTGCCCGCGACGAAATGGCCCGCTACTGGCATTTGGCCCGGAAAGTGGTGCCGACGCTGTACCGGCTGAAAGGCTCGACCCGTGCCCTGCCGTTTGTCGAAGACGTGGCGGTGCCGCCGGAGACGCTGCCGGGCTTCCTGGTGGAAATGCAGAACATTTTGAAGCGGCACCAGGTGACAGCGACGCTCTTCGCCCATGCCGGTCACGGCCAGCTTCATCTGCGGCCTTTTCTCGATCTGGGTGATCCCGAACACCTGCGGACGATGCAGGCCCTGGCCGATGAGCTTTACGAGGCCGTGTTCCGCGTGTCGGGAACGATCAGCGGCGAACATGGCGCCGGCTTGAGCCGCACCCCCTACCTGCGAAGACAATACGGCGACCTCTACCCGTTGTTCGTGGAGATCAAGCGGCTGTTCGACCCGCAGAACATCCTTAATCCCGGCAAGGTTGTGAGTGATTCGCCGGCCCCGCTGATTGCCTCGTTGCGGCCGGTAAAGCCGCCCCAGACTGCCGAACTGTCGGCGGAGGGCACGCCAGCCGCGGAGTTGTTCGAGCTGCAGCTCCATTGGGAACCGGGTGAAATCACGCAGCTCGCCCGGAGCTGCAACGGCTGCGGGGCGTGCCGGGCGCAAGATGCCAGCGTCCGCATGTGTCCGATTTTTCGCTTCGGCCAACTGGAAGAGAGTTCGCCGCGGGCCAAGGCCAACCTGATGCGGGGCATTCTCACCGGCCAACTCGACCCGCAGTTGATCAAGACCGACGACTTCAAGGACGTGGCCGATCTGTGCGTCAACTGTCAGCAGTGCCGGCTGGAATGTCCGGCCGGTGTCGATATACCCAAGTTGATGCTCGAGGCCAAGGCCGGCTACGTGGCCAACAACGGCCTGCCGCTGCGCGACTGGGTGGTGACGCGGCTCGACTTGTTCAGCGGGCTGGGTTGCCGCATCAGCTCGCTGGCCAACTGGGCGCTGGGCAATCGCCAGGCGCGATGGCTGCTGGAAAAAGTCGGCGGCATCGCTCAGGGCCGCAAGCTGCCGCGGTTCGCTCCCCGGCCGTTCATGCGCCGCGCCAATCGCCGCCGGTTGACGCGGCCCACGCGGCGGTCGGGCCGGAAAGTGCTCTACTTCATCGATACCTACGCCAACTTCCACGACCCGCAGCTCGCCGAGGCGATGGTCGCGGTGTTGGAACATAACGGCGTGGCCGTTTACGTTCATCCCGATCAAAGGCAATCGGGCATGGCCATGGTGTCGTTGGGCGCCGTCGACCGGGCACGGCAGGTGGCGGCCCACAACGTCGCCCTTCTGGCCGAGGCCGTTCGCCAGGGATACACCGTGGTGGCCAGCGAGCCTTCGGCGGCCCTGTGCATCACCCGCGAATATCCCGACCTGCTTGGCGACGACGACGCCCGGCTGGTCGCCCAGAACACCAGCGAGGCCTGCTCGTATCTCTGGAACATGCACCTGCTGGGCAAGCTGCAGCTCGACCTGAAGCCGGTGAACGCGACGCTGGGCTATCATACTCCGTGCCACGTCAAAGCGCTGGGCATCGGTTCGCCCGGTGAAAGCCTGCTGCGGCTGATTCCCGGCTTGAACCTGCACCGCATCGACAAAGGCTGTTCGGGCATGGCCGGCACGTTCGGCCTGCGCAAAGAGAACTATCGCAACAGCCTGCGTGCCGGCTGGCCGCTGATTTCGGCCATCCGCGAGTCGAACTGGCTGGCCGGCACCACCGAGTGCAGCGCTTGCAAGATGCAGATGGAGCAGGGCACGAGCAAGCCGACGATCCATCCTTTGAAACTGTTGGCGCTGTCCTACGGCCTGATGCCTGAGATCGCGTCGCTATTGAGCGCTCGCGGCAAGGAGTTGATTGTGACATGAACGCACGGGTGCAGATGTTTGCGAGGGCCAAGGAACTGGCGGGCCGCGATTTCGTGGAGCTCACTTTGCCCGACGGCGCGACCGTGACCGACCTGCGTCGCGCCTTGGCAGAGGCCGTGCCGGGGATGGCGCCGCTTCTGCCGCACGTGATGATCGCCGTGAACCTGGAGTACGCGAGCGACGGTGCGAAGATTCCCGAGGCGGTGGCGCTGGCCTGTATTCCGCCGGTGAGCGGGGGATGAAGTCCCACCTGCTTCCCTATTTTCTCGACCCCTCGGCCACTGAGGCTTATATTTGTCGGGTGAAAGCACGTCGAAGGCACCTTGCAGTCCGACGGCACTCCGGTGCTCGACTCGAAGCCGAACCTGCCGCCTGGCCGTGTACGTCGCGCAGATGGAGGCCGGCGCCACCGACCGCACAATCGAGCAGGAGATCACGAACCTGCCGGAGTACGCCAACAATCCAGCCACACCGGCTGATGGCAGCGCATCGCCCTTGCCCGACCACTATCAGACGGCCGGCGCCCAGTCGCAGGCGGCGGTGGCGGCCAAGGACGCCTGGTTCGGGAGCTTGTAGCGACAACGATTCGCAAGTCATTGACCGGCAAGGCGTTGCGACGGGCTGACGCGGCGGATCGGAAACCCGTTTTGGGCAACCGGCGACACGCGTGTCGCCGACGATCTTAATCCCGCCGAACACCCGTCTACTCCGCTGGCCGGCAGGTCGCTACCATGACGGGCCCACCACACCCTGGCCGCATCATGAAACGCCCCTGCTATCGTTGGCTCGCGCCGGCCATCGGCCTGCTCTTCACCGCCGCTTATGTGTGGTCGCTGGCCACGCCCGAGGTCGGCCAACCCGCGCGCCTGCCGCCGCCGGCCGCCGGCAAGCTGTGGTCGTTCGGCTTTGTCGGAGATACTCAGCTTGGCGAAGGAATCGTCGACCGCATCTTCGAGCGGTTTGAAGCATCGGGCGTTGAGTTCGTGCTGCACCTGGGCGATATCGTCGACGATGCCGCGTCTGACAAGCAATGGCAGGAGGTGCTGGGAGCGGCCCGGCAACATCACATCCGGCTGCGGCCCGTGGTGGGAAATCACGACCGGCTGGTCGGAACCAGCGATCGCGGCGAGACCCGCTTCCGCGAGTTCTTTCCGGAACTGCCCGACACGTTTTATCGCTTTTCGCAGGGTGGGCTGACGTTTCTGATGCTCAATTCCGAACGTTCGCTCATGCCCTGGACCGAGCAAGGCCGCTTTCTGGGCGCGGAGTTGAACGAGCTGGCGGGAACCGCGGTGGTCTGCCTGCACCGGCCGGTTTTCACCTGCGGGCGACGCGATCTGGCCAATCAGTTCTTGCGGCGACTCTGGTTGCACGCCCGGCTGGTCGATAGCCCGACCAGGCTCGTGCTGTCCGGGCATCACCATTATTACGACCGCACCAAGCCGCTGGATGGAATCACCTACGTGGTCAGCGGCGGCGGCAGCCACAAGCTTTATCCGCCCGCCGACACCGACCGGACTACGGCGGCCTTTCACGCCGGCGTCAATCACTATGGCCTGGTCGACGTCTATGCCGATCGGCTCGACGTGCATGTGGTCGACCTCGACGGCGCGCAGCTCGACCGCTTTACCGTGGAACGCCGTTTGTCGGAGAGAGCGACGAGTGAAACCGCCGGGCGGGTGAATCGTTCGTTGGCGCAAAAGGGCAAGGTCCAGCGGTGAACCTGCGCGACCCCCAGTTCCGGCGATGGGCCATGCGGACCTTCAAGGTCGGGCTGTTGGCGCTGGTCGCCTGGGGAGTTCACAGCACGCTCTGGGGAGCGTGGCAGAAGCTCGAAAACGAGCATTGGAAGCTGAGCGACCTGCGGCCCGGCTGGCTGGCCGCCGCCGCGGCCTTCTACTTGCTCGGCCAGCTTGGGCCGGGCTGGTTCTGGTATCGCACGCTCCGCTGGCTGGGCCAACCTGCGCGCCCGCTGGATACGTTGCGGGCGTATTACATCGGCCACGTCGGCAAATATGCGCCGGGCAAGGCGATGGTGATCGTCATTCGCGCGGGGCTGCTGCGCGGTGGCGGCACTACGGCCACGGCCGCCACGGTGGCCGTGTTCTTTGAGACGCTTACCACGATGGGCGTCGGCGCGGCGATGGCGGTGATTCTGCTGGCCGTCCGATTCACGGACGATCGTTGGCTGATTGGCGCGGCCGTCGTGTTGTGGGCCGTCGTGTCGGCGCCCACGTCGCCGCCGGTGTTCCGTCGCCTGGTGAAGTTCACCGGCGCCGGCAAGCTCGACCCGGAGATGGCCGATCGGCTGACGCATTTGCGCTATGGCTCGCTGGTCTGGTGCTGGTTCGAGATCGCCGCCGGCTGGCTGCTGATGGGGCTGAGCTTGTGGGCCACGGCCCGCTCGGCCGGCTTCCCGGCCAAGTTGGGCCTCTTCGATGAAATCGCCTTTTGCACGGCGGCGGTGGCGATCGCGGTCGTCGGCGGCTTTTTGTCGTTCTTGCCCGGCGGCCTGGCGGCGCGCGAAGCGGCGCTGTTGGAGTTGCTCACGCCCTGGTACGGCGCGGATGGCGCGCTGGTGGCCTCGATCGTGTCGCGTCTGGTCTGGGCGGTGGCCGAGTTGGCCATCGCCAGCCTGCTCTATGCGTCGCACGAACGTAGCCCGCTCACTCCGTGAGCGGAACGGCGCTCCCAACTCACAGGATTTATACCGCACACTGGTAGCAATAAAACGTTCGATCGCCGAGAGACCTCGGTGGCTGGGGCAGAGCTTGGCCAGGCCGAGGCTGATCTTTGATTCAGCTCGACGGCCACGCGATGCCCCGGAACCGACGCACCTGGGCATCGCTTGGCCGTCGCGCTCTGCAAAGGTGCCGACCGTTGCCCCGGCCAAGCTCTGCCCCAGCCACCGCAAACGCCTCATTCCTGCCCGTGCGTAAGTATGACCCGTCGAAGGGGTAACGGCGCCCTTCCGCTTGCGGAGCAAGCGGGCTACGAGAGCGGATTGCCAATTCGCCTGCCAGCCGTTACCATCCCCGCTGCCATGAACGGACTCAATGCCGCGCAACAAGACGCCGTGTCGACGCTTTCCGGGCCGCTGCTGGTGCTGGCCGGAGCGGGCACCGGCAAAACGCGCGTGGTCACGTTCCGCATCGCCGCCCTGATCAAGCACCGGGTTTCGCCGGAACGGATTCTGGCCGTCACGTTCACCAACAAGGCGGCCGGCGAAATGCAGGAACGGGCAGCCAGCCTGCTCGGCAAACGACGCAAAGGCGACAAGCGGCCCGAAATCTCGACCTTTCACTCGCTCTGCGTGCGGATTCTCAAGCGGCACATCACGCGGCTCGGCTACCCGGCACAGTTCGCCATCTACGACCGCGGCGACCAGGAAAGCTTGGCCCGCGCGGCGCTGCGCGACATTCGCGTGGACGGCGCCGTGCTGCGGCCCAGCGACCTGATCAATATCATCAGCCGCTGGAAAACGGCGGCCATCCGCCCGAATGAGGCCGCCGCCGTCGCGGCCAGCGACAAAGAACACCTGGCGGCCATGGCCTATCGCCGCTATCAACGCTCCCTCAAAAACGCCGGGGCCGTCGATTTCGACGACCTGTTGCTCTGCACCGAAGAGCTTTTCGCCACCCAGCCCGACGTGCTGGCCGCCGAGGCCGGCCGCTTCGACCATCTGCTGATCGACGAATACCAGGACACCAACGGCGCCCAGTATCGCATCGTGAAGGCGCTGGCCGCGCCGCACCGCAACCTGTGCGTGGTGGGCGACGACGACCAGTCGATCTACGGCTGGCGCGGGGCCGAGGTGGCCCACATCCTGCGGTTCAAGCGCGATTGGCCCGACGCCAAAGTCGTGCGGCTGGAAGAAAACTATCGCTCGATCGGCGCCATCCTGCAGATGGCCAACACGCTCATCGCCTTCAACCGCCAGCGGCACGACAAAGTGCTGCGGGCATTCCGCGAAGAAGGCGAGCGGCCCCGCATGTTGCAATATCCCGACGAAACGGCCGAAGCGAACCAGGTGATCGAAGAGATCAACTCGCAGATTTTTCGCCGCATCGCCCAGCCGCGCGACTTCGCCATTCTGTTCCGCACCAACGAGCAGCCGCGGGCCTTCGAGCAGGAGTTGCGCCGGGCGAAGCTGCCCTACACGCTGATCGGCGGCATGTCGTTCTACGACCGCAAGGAAGTGCGCGACATCCTGGCTTACCTGCGGGTGCTGGTGCATCCGCGCGACGAAGTGTCGCTGTTGCGGATCATCAACACGCCTGCCCGCGGCATCGGCCAGCGCGCGGTCGAGACGCTGCTGGCACGGGCGGTCTCGCAGGGTCGGCCGCTGTGGGAAATTCTGCCGGAAGCGAACCGGATCGAGGGCCTGCCCGACGCCGCCGTGAAGGCCGTCGGCGAGTTCCGCCGCTTCGTGGAAACGTTTCGAGAGCGGCTCGAGCGGGAGTCGCCGGTCGATGTGGCCGCCAGCCTGGTTCACACCGTCGGCTATCAGGACGAGATCAACCGGCAATATAAGGAGCCGGCGGAACAGTTGGCACGGTGGAACACAGTGGAAGAAGTCATCAACTCGCTGGCCGGCTATCAGCAACGGGCGGAGGAGCCGACGTTGGCCGGCTTTTTGGACGACGTGGCGTTGGTGGGCCGCGACGACCAGCAAGACAAGGAGTCGCAGCTTGCCAAGAACGCCGTCGTGCTGATGACCTTGCACAGCGCCAAGGGCCTGGAGTTTCCGCAGGTCTACCTGGTGGGCATGGAGGAGGGCCTCTTGCCGCACCACCGCTCGGTTGATGCCGAAGGGGCGGCGATCGATGAAGAGCGGCGGCTGTGCTACGTGGGCGTGACGCGGGCCAAGGACCGGCTGACGCTGACGATGGCCTTGAACCGCAACAAATGGGGCAAGAGCCGGCCCACCATTCCCAGCCGCTTTTTGTTCGAGTTGCTGGGCAAGGCCGATCGCGCGCATTCGGCAAAACCGCCGCACGCGCAGCAAGAAAAGCCACGGACGAGACCGACGCGGACCCGCCGCTGAGTGTGAGGCGAAGAACTCTTGCAGCGGTTCCGGGTCCGTCATTTGCCGGCGGCGGGCAGCCGCCGCTTCAACGCCTTGATGGACCGCCGAAAGCTTCGCTCGACCGTGTCGGGCGACCAACCCAGCCGGCGCGCGATCTCCGCCAACGGCAGGCCGTCGAAACAATGCCATTTGACGATGTTCCGCTCGTCGGCCGGCAACTCCAGCAGCGAAGAACTTCAGCATCATCGGCAGATAACTGGCGAGCAAGGCCTCATGCGCCTCCCGCGAGCCATGCGCCTGATTGAGCAGCGACTGCCGCTCGTTCGTAAGCTCTTCGAGGCTCAGTCCGCTCCACCACCCATTCCGTCCCCACGTATCGCCAGCGCGATTCGACTCCGCCATGGAATATCCTCCTGTGAAAGTTGAAACCGGTCAGTGCCTTACTGACTGTGCCCTGGCTTCAATCCACGGCCGGAGCCGTGGCCTTATTGGAAATGGGCCCGCGGGCACGCAAACGTGCCCTTGAGATTAGCCCTTGCGTGGCGGAAGTCCGATATTGGCACTCCAGCGCCGCTACGCGGCGGATACGGAAGCCGCACAACACCAAAAAATCCGAGCGAGGCACCGACGAACACTCGGCGCTTCAGCGACAGTTTTGTTCCGTGGCCGCGGCGCGGCCCGAGATCATTACGACGTCTTTGCGTCGTAGTGCCCAACCAGCGCGATAAACGCGTCTTCCAACGTCGGCTCTTGGCGCTCGTCGCGGCGGACGCGCTGCTTCAGATCGTCGGGCGATCCCTCGGCGATGACGTGTCCCTGATAAATCAGGCCGATGCGGTCGCAATACTCGGCCTCGTCCATGAAATGCGTCGTGATCATCGCCGTCACGCCACGCTCGACCATGGCGTTGATGTGCGACCAGAAGTCGCGCCGCGTGAGCGGATCGACGCCGGAAGTCGGCTCGTCGAGAAACAAAACAGGCGGATCGTGCATCACCGCGCAGGCCAATGCCAGCCGTTGCTTGAACCCCAGCGGCAAGGCGCCCGCGTTCACTTCCAGATAGTCTTCCAGGCCGAACGTCTCGATCATGCGGTCGATCGTTTCGCCGCGGCGACGCCTGGGCACGCCATAGACGCCCGCGAAAAAGCGGAGGTTCTGTCGCAGGCTGAGGTCGCCGTAGAGCGAGAACTTTTGGGCCATGTAGCCAAGCCGCGACCGCGCGGCGCCGCCTGCCCGATACAAGTCGGCGCCGGCGACTTCCGCCGAGCCCGCGGTGGGTTTGAGCAGGCCGCACATCATCTTGAACGTGGTCGACTTGCCGGCCCCGTTCGGCCCCAGCAGCCCAAAGATTTCGCCGCGCTCGATCTGAAAGCTGATCGTGTCGGCCGCGGTGAAATCGCCGAACCTCTTGGTAAGCGCGTTGGCTTCGACCAGGATTTGCCGGCCGTTGGCTGCCCGGCGTTCGTCGCGATGATTTACGGTGCTGCCTAACGGCGACTCGATTTTGTGCGCTCCGCCCAGCAGATCGACGAAGGCGTCTTCGAACCGCGGCGGCGTCGGATGGACTTGCAGACCCGGCGTGCCCAGCTCGTTTGCGTCAGGCGGGCGGGCGCCTTCTTTGACGACCAGACGCGCGCTGCTGCCTTGAATGACGCCGTCGATCACGTCGGGCCGCTTCAGCGCCTCGGTCAGAATGGCCCGCCGCCCTTGGCTATGATCGCTCACCAGAAAGCTGCGGCCTTCCACGCGACGGGTAAGCTCGTTCGGCGGGCCGTGGTAGAGTGCCTGGCCTTCGTTGAGCAGCAGCACGGAGGCGCAGCGTTCGGCCTCATCGAGATAGGCCGTGCTCCAGACCACGCCGATTCCTTCCTCGACCAGGTCGTACACCATCCGCCACAGCTCGCGACGCGAAATCGGGTCGACGCCCACGCTCGGCTCGTCGAGCAGCATCAGCCGCGGCCGATGGATCAGGGCGCAGGCCAGACCGAGCTTCTGCTTCATGCCGCCCGACAGTCTGCCGGCCAAGCGGTCGGTGAACGGCTCGAGCGTGGTGAAGTCGAGCAGCCGAGCGAACGTTTCCTCGCGCTCGGCGCCGGTCACGCCGCGCAGATCGGCGTAGAGATTGAGGTTCTCCTCGACCGTCAGGTCTTCGTACAGCCCGAATCGCTGCGGCATGTAGCTGATCGTCTCCCGCAGCTCGCAAGTTTCCGCTCGCGGGTCGCAGCCGCACACGGTGAGCGTTCCTTCGTCGGCCAGCAGCAGACCGGCCAAGAGCCGCATGAGGGTGGTCTTGCCCGCGCCATCGGGTCCGACCAGCCCGGTGACTTCGCCCGCGGCCACGCGCAGGTCGAGCCGATCGACGGCCGGCCTCGCCTGGTCGGCAAAGCGTTTGGTGAGGGCCGTGGCCTCGACAAGGTAGGTGGCGGCAGCGGGCACGTGAGGGTTCAGGTTGGGATGAGGGATGAGGGATGAGGGATGAACCCTCAAACGGGCAACTCAATCCGAAATCGTGCGCCGGTTTCGGAGTCGACGCACTCTATCGTACCCTCGTGCTGCACTTTTATGGCCCCCCGAAAAAAAATCGCCGGTGCAGGAACGACTTGCAGGAAGAGCCTTTCCGCCTTGGCCAAGAAGGCGGGCCGGCGGTCAGATTATCTTCAACGGGAACCATTGCCATCGCCCGCGAGAACGCTTATGGTGAATGCCAACGGCCGGACAAGAGCATCGGATGCCTTCACAACCGCAAAAACCATGACCGCTTTGCCTTGACGACATGGCGCGGCGGCCAGCCATTGGGAGCCGCTCAGATGAACGTGAGTCTCGCTCGACATGCCATCTCGAAGTCTCTCGTCGCCTTTCTCGTGGCGTCGACGTTACCCGGTTGCGGCGAACACCAAAATGCCGCGGTCGACCGGCCTTCGTTTACAATAACCTTTGGTGAGGGCTGTGGCTCACTTGGGCCCGCGCCCGATTTGATCGGCACTCGGCCAGGGGAATGGCAGGTCACCGAATGGATCAACAGTGGGCCTTTGCGGCTGGACGATCTGCGGGGCAAGGTGGTGCTGGTTCGCTGGTTCATGGATCCCTCCTGCCCCGATTGCTCCGCCACCGCGCCGGCGTTGCGCGAATTCGACGAGCTTTACCGAGACGCCGGGCTGGTGGTTGCGGGCATGTTCCACAACTCCGAACGGCCGCTCGATGAAGTTCGAGAAATCGTCAAACAATACGGCTACGCATTCCCGGTCGCCATCGACCGGGAGACCGTCACGCGCCGCCAGTGGACTCTGGGAGGCGACGACTGCGGATACAGCGACCCCTACCGGAGCGTGACCTTTTTGCTCGACCGTCGGGGCTTCGTCCGGCATGTGCATCGGGTCGGACGGTATGTGAAAGGCGACGCGGACTACGAACAGATGCGGTCGGCGATCGAGCGGCTGCTTCTGGACGAATCCCGTTTGGACGAACTCCTCGACCGGCCGGAGGGACGTCGATTCACCGAGGCGGAGCGGCATGAATTGGAGTCGCTGGCGAAGGCCAACGAACGGGTGCCGTTGATCCGCATACAAGCGATCGGAGCGGCGGAGAAGGAGGCGAATGAGAATGCGCCAACGGGTTCTCACGGTGGCACGAGCCAAGACTGACGCGCAATCGACAGGTCCAAAACGCCGACCTGCGAAAGCTAAGAGAAGACAGAAGAGAGTGGGGGGCGGCGAATCCCCTGGTCTTACTAGGAAAGGAGTAAACTCATGTTGCAAAGCAGACTGCGAACATTGGCGGCCGAATGGGCGCGGGCCAACGCGCCGATCGTCGAAGCCGACTTGCTGTCCAGCTTCGACCATGCGGTCCAGCGCGGGGTGAATTGCACGTTTGCCATCGGTCGAGAGCTGACGAAGGCGAGAAAGCCTCGCCTGCTCTCCTGCTATTCTGGGGAACTCTTCGTGTTCGAGTTGAGCCAGCGTCAGGCCCAGAGCTTCAATGCCCTCGATCATACCATGGAATGCGTCGAATGCGGGCCAAGCTTGGAGATTCCGCCAGGCGCTCGCCCGCCGATCGACATCGGCGAACTGCACATTGACCACGCCGACCGGCTCAGCCCCGATCAGCCGATTCAAGGGCGCGTCGAATATGAGCTGCGCGAAGAGTTCGATTTCTCAGGGACGGTCTGCTTGTCGATGGCATTCGCGTTGGGCGACCGCTGTCTCACCACCCGCTATCATTACCCTTTCCCTCCGCTGCGCCTGTCGCCCAAAGGCAACATGGATTTCACTTTCAACTCGGTGGCGACGAGCCAAGGCGCCGCGAAAGATTGGTCCGGCCCGATCGTGGCCCACGTGCGGCTTTTGGGAACCATGCATCCCCAATCGCCCGACGGCCGCGTTCCCATGAGCAACACTTGCGCCCTACTGCTTGACGTGCTATGACCCAACCCCACGAGATCGATCCCTTGCTGGCTCGTTTAGAGGAAGATGGCCGATTCGCCGTCGTGCTCTGGGGGCGATGGGACGAAGACGGCAATCCGCTGGACGACAGCTTTGACATTCGCGCCTCCCTGAACATGTCCGCGGACGACGTCCGGAAGTCCGTTGTCGGCGCATCGACGCTGCTCGACGCCGACTTGGCCCTGGTCGTTCGCAAGTACCTCCGCGAAAGGCAAGGCAAGCAGCTTACCCTGGAAGAGGAACTCGACATCGTGCTGGAGTGGCTGGAAGACAAGGGACAAAAGGCACTTGTCGCGACTTGGCCGGCGGACCGCGCCGGCGGAAACGGCCACCGTTCGGCCGACGCCGGACCGCAAATCAGGACCACATCGGACATGGGTGAAGGCGAAGTGGTCGCCCACTTGCTGGGGCTGGCCGCCAGAATCAATCCCAAGTTCCGCGCAATGGTCGCGGCGGTGTTAAAAAAGGATTTGCGCTAAGCACAAGTCAGTCGCTGCCGGAAAACGCCTGTGGGGCGGATCCGATGCCGAAGTGCGCGCACAAAAAAAGCCGTCGCAGGCGGGGCAGGTACCTGGGCGGCTCGTCAACCATTGCTGATCGACGCCCTAAGAATAACCGATGCCGCAAAGATTGCAAGCCCCCCGGAAAAAATTTTTTCAGCCGGTCCAGGACTCTCAGCTCGCGAAAATCTTATCCATCAGCAGGGCGATCTTCTGCAGCCGCTCGCGGCCGCCGCCGGGTATTTCCGCCGTGGCCCAACCGTGGTAGCCGATCTCGCGAAACGCCGTCATCACGGCGTGCCAGTCGTTGTCGCCTTCCAGCAGCTCTACGCCAAAACCTTTGCCCAGCCCCTCTTCGCGCATCTTCTTGAGGCTGAATTCCTTGATGTCGACCTTCAGAATGCGCTTGCCCAGCACGCGAATCCAGTCCTCCGGATAGCCGTAGCGCATCACGTTGCCCACGTCGAAATAGGCCCCCACGTAGGGCGATTCGAACTCGTCGATATAACGTGCCTCTTCGATCGGGCTGAGCAGAAAATCGTTCCACACGTTTTCGATGGCGATCTTGATGTTCAATTCGCCGGCCAGCGGCAGCGCCTTGCGAATCTCTTCCTGCGAGCGTTTGTAGACGTCGGCGTAGGAAACGCGGCCCCGCTCGACCTTGCCGGCCACCAGCAGCACCGTCGTGCCGCCGTAGGTTTTGGAATCGCGCAGGGCCTGCTCCAGGGCCTTCACGCCTTTGGCCCGCACGGCGGCGTCGGGATGCGAGAGCGTGTCGTTCCAATGCACCGAGTCGACCACGCCGTGGATCGGCAGCCCGGTCTCGTCACGGGCACGAAGCACTTCGCTTTTGTCGAGCGAGTTGGGGGCGTCGAGCTCCATTCCGTCGAAGCCGAGTTCTTTCATCAACTTGAACTTGTCGAGCACCGAGCCATCGATCTGGATCATGCCCCACTTCACAGCCTTTTTCATGGTCTTGGCAGTGCCGTCGGCCAGCGAGTTTGCGCCCGAAGACAATGCCCCCGCCGCGGCCAGCGTCGCGCCGGCGGTGTGCAAAAAACTACGACGATCGAGTGGTCGAGGCGACGGCATGGTTGTTCCAGGATGGGGTGCAGTTATAGTGATGAGTCGAGTATAGCTACGCGCTGCGCCGTTTCAACCTTTTGACGACCATCTGGAGAAGCCTGCCATGACCCGGACCCAACGCGGAATCTCACTGGCCCGACTTTGGATTTTGGACTTCGGACTGTGGACTTTTCTCTGCGTCGCAATCTTCACGACCCCGCTTTTCGCTGCCGAGCCCTTCGCCGGCACGAAGCCGCTGGAGATCGAAGGCGACCTGGCCGACCTGATGGTGCAAGGCATCGACCGCTTATTACTCAACCAGATCGACGCCTCGGTCGAACGCCGCTCGCGCTACTGGAAACGCGATTTCTCGTCGGCCGAAAAATACAACGAATCGGTGGCCGAGAACCGCCGGCACCTGGCCAAGATCATCGGCGCGTTCGATCCGCGCGAACCGGTCACGGCCCTGGAATACATCGAAACGACCAGCCACAAGGCGCTGGTGGGCCGCGGCGACGGATACGAGGTCTATGCCGTCCGTTGGCCGGTGCTGCGCGGCATGAAGGGCGAAGGACTGCTGCTCGTGCCGGTCGACAAGAAGCCGGTGGCCGACGTGGTGGCGGTGCCCGACGCCGATCAGACGCCAGAGATGATCGTGGGCCTCCTGCCGGGTGTCGAGCCGGAGGCGCAGTTTGCCCGGCGGTTGGCCGAAAGCGGCTGCCGTGTGGTGGTGCCGACGCTCATCGACCGGGCCGACACGTTTTCGATTGCCGGCGGCGGTGCCCGGCCAACCAACCAGCCGCACCGTGAATTCATCTATCGCCAGGCATTCGAGATGGGTCGGCACATCATCGGCTACGAGGTGCAAAAGATTCTGGCGGTCGTCGACTGGTTCACGAATGAGGCCAAAGGGGGCGACGCCAAGATCGGCGTCTACGGTTACGCCGAAGGCGGGCTGTTGGCGCTCTACGCTGGGGCACTTGACACGCGGATCGACGTGACCTGCGTGAGCGGCTACTTTGGGCCGCGTGAGCAGGTGTGGGGCGAACCAATCTATCGTAACGTCTTCGGTCTGCTCGATGAATTCGGTGACGCGGAGATCGCCAGCCTGGTCGCGCCACGAGCTTTAATCATTGAGGCCAGTCTTGCACCGAGGATCGATGGTCCGCGCGCACCTCATGACGGCCGAAGCGGCGCGGCGCCGGGCAGGTGGGAATCCCCAAGCACGGATGCCGTGAAGGCGGAGTGGGACCGCGTGCGGCAATGGGTCGCAAAGCGACATCCTGCGTTATCGCACCTTTCACTGCTAAGTGCGCAGGGAAAACCCGGCGTGGAGCTAGGTGCGGCACTTGGCGGCTTTTTGAAGACACTGGCTGGGGCAAAAGCTGCCTCACCCGGCCAGGTGCCCACCTACGATCGCCCCGGCTTCAATCCACAAGGACGCCTCAAGCGGCAGCTCGACGAAATGACCGAATACACGCAGCAGCTAATGCGTGAAGGCGAATACACGCGAAAGGCGCTCTGGGCGAAAGCCAACCGCTCGTCGGTCGATTCGTGGCGCGAGACCACGGCCCAATACCGCAAGATGTTCGCCGACGAGGTCGTCGGCCGCTTCGAACTCGACCGCCTGCCGCCGAACCCCCGCAGCCGCAAAGTGTACGACGAGGCCAAATACACGGGCTACGACGTGGTGCTCGACGTTTTCCCGGAAGTCTTCGCCTACGGCATCCTGCTGGTGCCCAAGGACATCAAGCAGGGTGAACAGCGGCCGGTGGTGGTTTGCCAGCATGGGCTGGAAGGTCGCCCGCAAGACGTGGCCGATCCCAAGATCAACAATCCCGCCTATAACCAGTTCGCCATTCGATTGGCCGAGCGGGGCTTCATCACCTTCTCGCCTCAGAACCCGTATATCTTCAAGGACCGCTTCCGCACCTTGCAGCGCAAGAGCAACCCCTTGCGCAAGACGCTGTTCTCGACGATCGTGCCGCAACACCAGCAGATCACCGACTGGCTGGCCTCGCTGCCGATGGTCGATGCCAAGCGGATCGGCTTCTATGGGCTGTCGTACGGCGGCAAGTCGGCGATGCGCATTCCGGCGCTGGTCGATCGCTACGCGTTGTCGATCTGCTCGGCCGATTTCAACGAATGGATCTGGAAGAACACGTCGATCCGCTCGCCCTACAGCTACGTGGGCACGATGGAGTACGAAATCTTCGAGTTCGACTTGGGCAACACCTTCAACTACGCGGAGATGGCCGGGCTGATTTGCCCGCGGCCCTTCATGGTCGAACGCGGCCATCACGACGGCGTGGCGCCCGACGAGTGGGTGGCCTATGAGTTCGCGAAAGTGCGGCTGCTCTATTCCGACTTGAAGATACCCGAGCGGACGACGATCGAGTTCTTCGACGGCCCGCACACGATCCACGGCGTGGGGACGTTCGCCTTTTTGCACCAGCATCTGAACTGGCCGGAGCCGGCTGTCCCGGCAGCCGCGAAATAGCGCCTCGGAGTTTCTACTGCCAAACGCTTGACCCCGCCGGGCGAGCAATGATAATGACTCCTGCCACGTTTCAGCCCTTACGGCGTACATCGTCCCGTGCGGCGAGTCGCCGGACGCACGACGCCGATTACTTTCTCCGCGAGACGACCATGCGATTGGCCGCACTGCTCTTATTGACGCTGACGGTTTCCGTCGGCCACGTTTCTTCCGCCTCCGGCCAGTATGGCTTCTGGCCGTACGGCGGCTATGCCTCCACGCCCGGCGAAGGCGCCGCCCTGGGCATGGCCGCCATGGTCCGCTCGGCCGGCATGGCCACCATGGCCGCCGGCAAGGGCGCCGAGGCGACCGCCCAGGCCGCCAGCACGTTCGAAGACGCCCGGTCGAAGTATATGGACAACCAAATCAAATACACGCAGGTCTACACCGAGCGGCAAAGGTTTTTGCAATCGCAACGCGAGGCCCGGCGCCGGCCGCCGCCTTCGGCCGAGCAGCTCTATCGGATCTCGCAGCAGCGGCTGCCCAAGGCGCTCTCTCCCAGCCAGCTCGATCCCGTCACCGGGGCGATTTCCTGGCCGCTGGTGCTGAGAGACGAATCGTTCGACTCGTATCGTGAAACGTCCCAAAAGTTCTTTCGCGATGCCGTGGCGAATCCGCAAACCTTCACCTACGACGCCTACAGCCAACTTCAAGAAACCAGCGGCGAGTGCCTGGCCTTATTGAAGTCGCGGATCAAAGAGTACCGCCCCAACGATTACATTCAGGCCAAGAACTTCGTCGAGAGCCTCACCTACGCGGCTCAACAACTGTAATGTGAGGAACCATCGATGACGCCCCAACCTTTTAAGACTCTGCTGCCGGCGGTGGCCGCCCTGCTGTGGGCGGCCGCGGCCCTGGCGGCCGACGACGCCGCTTCGCTCGGCAAAGCGCTGGCCGGCGCCAGCCCCCACGAGCGTGCCAAAGCCGCCGACGGACTGGCCGATCTCGGCCCCAAGGCCAAATCGGCCGTTCCCGCCCTCGTCGCAGCACTGGCAGACAAAGACGCCAACGTCCGCGGTCATGCCGCCTACGCCCTGGGGCAGATCGGCGACCAACGCGCGGCGGTGGTCACCGGGCTGTTCTCGCTGGCCGGCGACCGTGATCCGCTCGTGCGTCGCACGGCCATCCGCGCGTTGCGAAGCCTCAAGCTGCCGCGCAACGTGGTGCTGCCCAAGATGGTCAAGGCGCTTAAGAGCGCCGCTCCGGCCGACGCGGCCGCCATCCTATCGACCCTAGCCGAGGCGGGCGAAGAGGCGGTGCCCTTCCTCACCGAGTGCCTCGCCGATAAAGAGGCCTGCTATTGGGCCTGCCTGGCGCTGGCCGACATCGGGCCGGCCGCCAAGAGCGCCGTACCGGAGCTGGCCAAACTCCGCGACCGCGAGGAGCCGACCGTGCGGTTGCAAGCGTTCGTGGCCCTGGGCGAGATCGGTCCGGCCGCGAAGTCGGCGGTGCCCATGATCGTCAAAAGCCTGGAGACCGACAAAAACGCGGGCGTGCGTTACGCGGCCGCCTTCGCGCTGGGGCAAATCGGCGCCGGCGACAAGCGGACCCGCGCCGCGCTGGCCAAAGGAATTGAGAGTGATGACGCATTTTTGCAGATCGTCTCGGCCTGGGCGTTGGCCCGCGTAGCCAAAGACGACCAGCCGCTGCACGACAAGGCGACCAAATTGATTCTGGAGGGCCTGAAGTCCGAGAAGGTCGACGTGCGTCGCGCGGCGGCCCGCGCGCTGGCCGAGATCAACCCGCCGCCGGAAATGGTTGCTCCGGTGCTCATCAAGGCGATTCACGACAATGACCCCTCGGTCATCGGCAACGCCGTCGACGCCTTGGCCTCGCTGGGGACGAAGATCGTGCCGCGTCTGGCGAACAACGCGCTGAAGAACAAAGACCTGCGGCTCTATGCGGTGCGCGTGCTGGCCAAGATCGGCCCCGACGCCAAGGAAGCCGCGCCGGCATTGGCCGAAACGCTTGCGGACGCCACGGGCGACTACCGCCGCGAAGCACAATACGTTCTGGGCCTGTTTGGCGCTGATTCGGCCCCCGCCGTGCCCGAACTGATCAAGTCGCTCTCCAGCGACGACGATCGCGTCCGCAACAGCGCGATCTATGCCTTGGGCAAGATCGGCCCCGCCGCCAAGGCCGCTTCGCCGGAGCTGCGCAAACTGCTGGCCGGCGACGACGACTTCGCCCGTTTCGGCGCCACTTGGGCGTTGGTGCGGATCGACCCCAAGGATCCGAAGATGGTGGCGGCCGCGGTGCCGGCGCTCGTCAAGGGCCTCTCAGACGAGCGTCCGCTGGTTCGGGCGGAATCCGCCGCCACACTGGGCGAGTTGGGGCCGGCGGCCAAATCGGCCCTGCCCGAACTGAAGAAGGCGGCGGAAGACCCCGAGCAACCGGTGAGCGACGCGGCCAGGCAGGCCATCGAGCGGATCAACGGCGGCAAGGGCTAACCTGCCTAACCAAGCTCGGCTAGTTGCAATCCACGGACGTTGATGCGATAATCCGAGCATAACCCACCTTTAGGTTCCTTAAACTTTCCTGCCCGGAAGGAGCCACGCATGATCCTGCCCGTCAGCCGTTCGGCCTTGGCCGCTGCGGTTCTGTTGTTGTTATGCTACCCGCTGGAGTCGTTCGCCGACTCGACGCCCGCCAAGATCGAAGCGCCCGGACTGGGCGACCCCGGTACGATGACGAAGCTCGTCGTCGAAACCGGCTTTCCCGATGGAAAAATCACCACCCTGCGCGGCCAAGACTCGCAGCAGCAACTGCTGGTTGCCGCTCAATTCAGCTCCGGGCAGGTCCGCGATTTGACCCGCGACGTGGCCTACGAAGTCGCTCCGCCGGGCATCGTCACCGTCGATGCCACGGGCCTCGTACTGCCGATCACCGATGGCCAGGTGACCGTCACGGCGGTCGGCCCCGGAGGCGTGCGGGCCAGCGTCAATCTGGCGGTGACCAACACCATCCACGACACGCCCATCAACTTTCCCAACCAGATTGTGCCGATCTTCACCAAGCTCGGTTGCAACAGCGGCGGCTGCCACGGCAAGGCGAGCGGCCAGAACGGCTTCAAGCTTTCGCTGCTCGGCTTCGAACCGGGCGAAGACTACGAGCACTTGGTGAAAGAAGGCCGCGGACGGCGTTTGTTCCCCGGCGATCCCGACCGCAGCCTGCTGTTGCTCAAGCCGATCAACGCGGCCCCACACGGCGGCGGCCAGCGGCTCGACGCCGACTCGCACGAGTACAAGCTCATTCGCCGCTGGATCGTGCAGGGCATGCCCTACGGCAGCGACAACGATCCCAAGGTCGTCCGAATCGAAGTCATCCCCGGTGAGCGCTCGATGCAGCGCGGCGGCTCGCAACAGATCGTCACGCTGGCCCACTACAGCGACGGCTCGATCGAAGACGTGACCCGCGTCGCCACCTACGACTCCAACGACGGCGAGATGGCCGAATGCTTTCCGACGGGGCTGGTCAACACCCGCGAGCTGACCGGTGACGTGGCGATCATGGCCCGCTATCAGGGTCAGGTCGGCGTGTTTCGGGCCACGATTCCGCTGGGTATCGCCGTGGACAATCTCCCGGCGGCGAAGAACTTTATCGACGAGTTGGTCTTCAAGAAGCTGAAGACGCTGGGCGTGCCGCCGTCGGCCGTCTGCGATGACGCCACGTTCATCCGCCGCGTGTCGATCGACCTTTCCGGGCGGCTGCCGGCGCCGGACGAGACGCTGGCGTTCGTGGCCGATCAGGATCCGGCCAAACGCAACAAGCTGGTCGGCCGGCTGCTCGATAGCCCGTCGTATGCCGACTATTTCGCCAACAAGTGGGGCGCGATTCTTCGCAACAAGCGGCGCACACCGAACTACATGCGCGGCTCCTACGCCTTCCACGGCTGGATCCGCGATAGCTTGTATGAGAACAAGCCCTACGACCAGTTCGTGCGAGAGATCGTGGCGGCCAGCGGCGAGTTGGGCGACAATCCGCCCGTCGTCTGGTATCGCGAGGTGAAGGAAATCGATCAGCAAGTCGAAGACACCGCCCAGCTTTTCCTGGGACTGCGGATTCAGTGCGCCCGCTGCCATCATCATCCCTTCGAGAAATGGAGCCAGCGCGACTATTACGGCATGGCGGCCTTCTTCTCGCAGGTCGGCCGCAAGCCGGGCTACGAACCGGACGAGCAGCGCATCTTCCATCGCCGCGGCGAAGCAGCCGCGACGAACCCCAAGACGGGCGAGCGGCTGCTGCCGACCGGTCTGGGGGCTGAGCCGGTCAAGGGCGCGCCGGAACGCGACCCGCGGCAATCGCTGGCCGACTGGCTGTCGGACCCCTCGAATCCGTTCTTTGCCAAGGCCCTGGTCAATCGTTACTGGAAGCACTGCTTCAGCCGAGGCATCGTCGAACCGGAAGACGACATGCGCGTGACCAATCCGGCCTCGAACCCCGAGTTGCTGTCGGCGTTGTCGGAACACTTCATCGCTCACAAATTCGACCTGAAGGACCTTCTGCGGACGATCTGCACGTCGAGCACCTATCAACTCGCGGCCGATCCGAACCAGTACAACGTGAACGACAAGCAGAACTTTTCGCGTTATTACCCGAAGCGGCTGACGGCCGAGGTGCTGCTCGACGCGATCGACTCGGTGACGGCTTCGAGCACGTCGTTTTCCGGCTTGCCGGTGGGAACGCACGCCATCGAGTTGCCCGACAACGGGGCGAACAATTACTTTTTGACCGTGTTCGGCCGTCCGGAAGGATCGAGCGCTTGCGAGTGCGAGCGGTCGCAGGAGGCCAACCTGGCCCAGAGCCTGCACTTGTTGAACTCGTCGGAGATTCAGGCCAAACTATCCGGTGGGCAAGGCCGTGCGGCCCAATTCGGGCAAGACCCGAAACAACCGCCCGAAGAAAAGGTGCGTTGGCTTTACCTGTCGGTGTTTTCGCGTCCGCCGGTGGCCGACGAGATGTCGGTGGCCTTGGCCCACATCAACAAAGTGGAGAACAAGCAGCAGGCCTACGAAGACATTTTGTGGGCGCTGGTGAATACCAAGGAGTTCTTGTTCAACCACTAAGCGATAAATGAAAGTTTATCTTTTGCAACACGTGCATTGTTTAGAAGGTGGTGCGGAAGATGTGAAGATGATTGGCGCGTATTCCTCACGAGAAAACGCCGAGGCGGCAATAACGCGCCTCAGCCGGCGTGCGGGCTTTTCTGAAGCTACGGCTGGATTTCACATCGACGAATACCAGGTCGACAAGGACCAATCGGTAGAAGGGTATTCGACGCTCGCAAACGCTTGATGGACGCCTGCCGTGCATTTATTATAGAACCGTAGGGTGGGACCAGCGAGCTTGCGAGCGCCGGCCCACCGTAAACGACGTCGCCGATGGTGGGCCGGCGCTCGCAAGCTCGCTGGTCCCACCCTACGTTTGCTGCCCCGCCCGTCGCTCGCCGACGACCCCGCCCACCAAATAGAACATCCGCTCCAGCCCCAGGAGCTTTCACTATGCCGCATACCTCGCCACGCTCGTTTGTTCCCTTTTTCGGACTGCTAAGCTGCCTCGCGCTAGCTGATAGCGCCTCCGCCCAACTGCCCGTCACGCAGCTTTTCGCGCTCTCGCCACCGGGCGGCAAGCAAGCCAGCACGGTCGACGTTGCCATCTCGTCGGGCACCGATCTCGACGGCGTGAAGGCACTCTACTTTTCGCATCCCGGCATCACCGCCGTTCAAAAAATGTCTCCGCCCAAGCTGCCGCAGCTTGCCGCGGAGCCGATCGCCAATCAGTTCACCGTGACGATTCCGGCCGACGTGCCGCCCGGCGTGTACGACGTGCGGGCAATTGGCACCTTCGGCGTCTCCAATCCACGGTCGTTCGTCGTGGGCACGCTGCCCGAAGTGAAGGAGCAGAGCGGCAACAACGTTCGCGAGAAGGCCCAGGCGATCGAACTCAATACGACCGTGAACAGCACGGCCGACGGAAACAATTCCGATTGGTATAGGTTCGCGGGCAAAGCCGGCCAGCGGCTGATCGTCGACTGCTGGGCCCAGCGCATCGACTCGCGGATGGACGCCACGATGGAGCTTTACGACGCGGCGGGCAAACAGCTTGCTCGCAGCCGCGACTTCAATCGCCGCGACCCGCTGATCGACTTTTCCGTGCCCGCCGACGGCGATTATTTCCTTAAGCTCTTCGACTTTGTCTACGGCGGCGGCGGCGAGCATTTCTATCGCTTTGCCGTGAGTACCGGTCCGTACGTCGACTACCTTCTGCCGCCGTGCGGACTGCCGGGCACGAAGGGCACTTTCACGCTTTATGGCCGCAACCTGCCGGGTGGCGTGCCGGCCGATGGACTCGCCATCGAAGGCCGCCCCCTGGAAAAACTGGCGGTGGAGATGGACGTGCCGGGCGACAAGCCAACCGAACGCGTCCCGCCCGGCACCTTGGCCAAGCCCGACGAAGCAGAGCTCGACGGTTTCGAATATCGCTTCGTGAGTCCGCAAGGCACCTCCAATGCCTGCTTCATCGGTTACGCCGCGGCGCCCGTCGTGCTGGAGCAAGAACCGAACGACGAGCCGGCCAAGGCCAACGTGGTCACGCTCCCCTGCGAGTTCGTCGGCGAGTTTGGGCCGCGCGGCAATCCCGATTGGCTGCAGTTCGAGGCCAAGGCGGGCGAGGTCTATTGGTTGGAAGCAATTTCGGAGCGGCTGGGGCTGCCCACCGATCCCGCCGTGCTCATCCAGCGTGTGACCAAGAACGACAAAGGCGAAGAGCAAGCCGCCGACATCACCGATTTCGACGACCACGGCGCGAACGTCGGCGGGCTGTCGTTCAACACCACCAGCGACGACGGCAGCTTCCGCTTTGCCGTGCCGGCCGAGGGCACTTACCGCGCAATGATTCGCGATTTGGCCCTCAACCCGCGCAACGATCCGCGGCGTATCTATCGCTTGTCGATCCACCGCGAACAGCCCGACTTCCGCCTGGCCGCCGTGCCGATCTTTCCGGCCAACAACAAGACGGAAGCCCGGCCTTGGAACCCGCTCTTGCGGCGCGGCAGCACCGAGCGGATCGACGTGGTGGCCTTCCGCCGCGACGGTTTCGCGGGTGAGATGAAACTGGCCGCCGAAGGTCTGCCTGCCGGTGTGACCGCTGCTCCGGCCATCATCGGGCAGGGTCAGAATGCCACCACGCTCACGCTCACGGCATCCGATCAAGCGGCCGATTGGACCGGGCCAATTCAGATCGTCGGCCGGGCGAAAGTGGGAGCGACCGACGTGGCCCGTGCCGCGCGGCCGGGCACCGTGTTGTACGCCGCACCGCAGAACATTCCGGCGCATGCCCGGCTGGCCCGCAGCATGGTGCTGGCGGTCACCGCCGCGGACACGGCGCCGCTGACGGTCGAGCTGGGCGAAGGCAAGACCTGGGAGATGTCGCGGGCCGGCAAGCTGGAAATCCCAGTGAAGGTCACGCGTCGCGGGACGATCAAGGGCAACATCACGCTGACCGCGCAGGGCATGCCGCCGAACGTGCAGCCGCAGCCGTTGACGCTCGACGGCAACACCAACGAAGGCAAGCTCGCGTTGCAGATCAACCCGCAGGCGCCGCTGGGCGAGTTCTCGCTCTATTTACAGGCGCAAACGACCGCGTCATACCGGCGCGACGTGGCCGCCGCGGAAGCCGCCGCCAAGACCAAGGCGGAGATCGAAAAGCTGGCCGCCGATCTGGCAGCCGCCTCTCAAGTGGCCGAAACCGCCAAGCAAGCGGCCGTCAAGGCCGCCGCCGAGGCCGACGCGGCCCTCAAAGCGGCCCAGGTCGTCAAGCAGCAAGCGACGGCCGAAACGCAGGAAGCCGCCGACAAGGCGCTGGCCGAGGCCGAAGCCAAATTGAAAGCCGCCAACGATGCCAGGGCCGCCGCTGAAAAGGCCGCCGACGACGCGGCGGCGTTGGCCAAGGCCGCCGCCGAGTTGAAACCGGCCGCCGACAAACGGGCGGCCGACACCGCCAACGCCGCGGCGCCCAAAGACGTGGCCTTGTTCTGGCCCTCGACGAGCACAGCCATCAAGATCACGGCGGCGCCGATCACCATGACCGCCACGGCGCCGGCGGCCGCCATCAAACTGGGCGCGCAGGGCGAAGTGCCGGTCAAGATCGAGCGACTGTATGGCTTCGGCGAGGCGGTGCAGGTACAGGCGGTGTTGCCCGGCGGTGTGCAGGGCGTCACGATCGCGCCGCTGCCCGTGCCTGCCGGACAGGCCGAGGTGAAACTGATCGTGCAGGCCGCGGCCAACGCGACACCGGGCACGCACGCGATTACCATCAAAGCGATCGCCCCTTTCAACGGCCAACAGCTCGCCGTCGAGCAGCCGGTGATGGTGCTGATTGAAAAGTAGATAGCGTCGTGACGTTTTCAGTTGTTTTCCACAATCTCCTTCACGCTCGTCAGTCGCAAGCGGCCCAACGGGTTGTCCATCGGGCTTCGGGCCGTCAGCTCGTCGCCGGATGTCGTCGCGACCCGAAAGCGCGGCATACCACGGCCGTCGGCCAGCACGTGTCCGTCGCCGATCGGCTTCTCGCCGGCCGCCACATAGCGGATGACGTCGACAATCGCTTCGGCGTCGCCCGCCGCGCGGCGCATGACGAGATCCGGAAACCCCAACACGTGCATGCCCATCGTCCCTATTTCACGTTCGCCGCGGACGATGGAAACGAAGGCGAAGCTCAGGGCGTCGGCAGAACCGTCGTCGGCCATTGCGATCCAATCGCCGCCGCCATGGGCCAGGCCGCTGTTATCGATAAACACCCCGGCCCCGCCCGCTCGGATGATTGAAGCGCCCGCCTGCATCATGGTCCGCGCCGCATCCAGCGAACCGCCGGGGCCGCTCAAGGCGATGTTGGCCGTATAGCGGCTCACGATGGCCAGTTCTTCGTCCGTCGCGGGCCGCCGGCAGGACGACTTGAAAATCTCCGCAAACTGCTCGTCGGGCGAAATCGGCACGAATTCAATCGCGCTGCCGTCCGGCAGCACCAAACTTTCGGCCGTCAGCTTGAAGCCTGCCGGCAGGCGCGCCAGCAGCTCGCGCGGATGCGACCAGGCGCCGGGAATGCGAAGCGTCGTCTGCACCGAATCGTTCGTCGAGGCCATCGTTCTTGCCTTACTTGCGAGTTTTGTCTTTCGAGCCGCGGCCGAGCAACCGTCGACGGGAAGGCCCGCGCCAGCGGTCCCAATAGAAGCATGACGCGATTCGGAAAAAGTTCAATAGCCGCCTGCTACAGCCGGGCGAGTGACACGAGGCGGAGCCAGTCGGGCGATGCGCGCGTTGACCCGCATATCGAGGTGGGGCTACGATAGGCATCACCGACTACGAGGGTTGACTCCACTAAGGCACCAAAGGCACAATGGGATGACACTCGAAGGATCTTACGCGCTGCGCGGCCAAATGCGCGCTATCGGCAAGCCTTGAAAGCCGTCGCAGAAGTCAGATAATTAAAACTTTGAATCGCTAGGGCAACATCCCAGCGGCTGACCCTCGAAGCAGCGCCTCTGGGTGGTGGATCCATTTGTTCTGTCGAAGTCGAGCACTTCCTCGAGCGCAATAGCGGACATCGTTTGGCAAATGGATTGTCACGTCAGGAAAATCTCCCTTTGGTCCACCTTACCACGGCGCGGACTGCGCAGACGATAGCTCATAGCTTCTTCTGAAAGGCAGAACGTCTCCACAGAAACTACCTCCTGATCCTCGGCATATCGGCGTCACGTCGTTTCCGCGGCTCTACTTTGCTTGGCGCAGGCCGTCGGTCAAATGGGCAGCCGACGTTTGCTCGGCGTTGTCGACGGGTCCGGTTCCGTTGAGACGCTCCTGCATCACGCGGTCGATCATCTTCGATTCGATAATGTCGTCGGCGAAGGCGTTGGCGATCAGCTCATTCCCGGCGGGCGTGTAGTGTACGTCGTCGTAAAGATAGTCCGTCGTCTTAGGCATTTGCCGCTCCAAATCGACGAAGCCGACGCCCGCCTCGGACGCCAGTCGCCGCGTCGCATCGTTGAACAGGCGCATGCCCTCCACCATCGAGTGCAGCGAGGGACGCTTGCCGTCATAGTAATGCGTCAGCGGAAAGACGAGCGATTGCTGCTGGCTTTCCGTCAGGTCGTCGCGATAGAGCGAGGGTTGAGTGGCCAGCAGCACCTGCATTCCCTTGGAGCGGGCGATGGCGACGAAGTCGCGGAGGTTGCGCTCGAAGGCCGGCAGGCTCTGCCACTCGTTAATCTCGACCGGCCGGGCCTTGGGAACGAAAAAACTCTTGACACCGCCCAGCCCTTGCCCGTAAGGACCGGTAAGGCGGACCTGATCGAAGCGCAAGTCAGAGCACCAGGGACCGGTGGTCATCGAGGCGGACACCTTTTGCCAACGGGCGGCCATGTGGGCGGTCGCGCCTAGATAATGTCGGTAATCCGAGCAGTAGGGTCCGTCGCCGAGAGCGTCCGGCGAGAGACTTCGCACCAGATCGTTGATGCCGTGAAACGTGATCACCAGGTCCGGCGAGAAGTCCTGGCCGAGAAACAGAAGCTTGATCGTATCGTGCTCGGTGGCATGCCAGTCGGCGCCGAGGTTCTGGACCTCGATGTGGTATTGCGGGTACGCCGCTTGCAGCCGCATTTCCAGCAGCCGGCAATGCGATTGCTCGTAGAGTACCGTGCCGCAATAGACGGTCGAGCCTCCGAGAACGAACACCCGAAAAGCATCGTCTCCTTTCGCCTGCGTGAGGTCGTCGCCTCGAAAGCCCCAGCGATTCACGTGTTCGATCGGATCGTTCGGCAGGTGCGTGTTCTGGAGATAGGGATGATAAATATCGAGGTTAAACGTCATCACCCGATTGATCGCCGGCCCCGTGCCGAGTGCGCCGGTGGCCGCGTAGGCAGTCAGGGAGGCAACGAAGATGGCCGCGAGTTTCTGCCACGGCCGCACGGCCAAGGTCCGTCCGGAGGGCAGTTTCAACTCGTGCGTGACGGCGCAGAACCTGGCAAGAACATGAAACGCGGGCAGGGCGATGAGAAACAGGAAACCGAGAAACGCCGCGTACGGCAGGTCATATTTGCCGAAGACGACGGGATCGAGCGAGGTGTGCAGCAGGTAGCCCAGCGCGAACACGAAGACCGCGAACGACGCCAGCCTGGAGATCCAGACCGCCAGCCGCGACGCTCTTTTATGAGACGGTTCAGTCATGCGGCGGTTAGATCGACTTTCTTTTCGCTAGTTCTTGTCGCCACGTGCCAGCGAACTCGCCGCGGCGCGGCCGCTTTGCCCACACTAGAAGTTTATATCGTGGCCCGTGGCCTCGCCACAACGCCGCTTTCCGGCAGGCGCCGCGCACAAGCACTGATGAGGTGGCTGGCCCCGCCTGACTGTTCAAGATCGCGATGGGGCCAAGCGATGCCCCGCTTGAACACGCCGGCGCGTCACGTAAAGACGCGCGGTGCGTCCCGTTCGAGGTGTGATGCCAGACGGTGCGCGTCGTTGCGGACCGTTAAAAGAACCCCATGCCGCCGCCCATGCCCATGCCACCCATACCCATGCCGCCCATGCCCATGCCTCCCATCCCGCCCATGCCGCCGCCCATGCCTCCCATGCCGCCGCCCATGCCCATGCCGTAGCTGCCGCCGCCCGGCATTCCCAAAAGGCCGCCGCCCATGCCACCGCCGCCCGGCCCGGACATGTTGCGCGGAGGAGCGATGGGAACCACCAGGTCGGCCACCGGGTAAACGCGGTTGCTGAGCATCTGCTCGGCCTCGGTCTTGCTGGTGATCATCAGCACTTCGTCGCGGAGCACATAGCTGAGATCGAACTCGCCCAGCAGCAGCTTGAGCGCCGATTTCAACGTGATGCCCTTGATGGTCCGCGTGACCGGCACTTCGCTGCCGACGCCCGCGTCGGCGAGCGCCTTCTTGTCTAACTGGATCTCGATGTTGTGGCGATTCTTGAGATAGTCGATCACGTCGGAAAGCGGCTGCTCGGCGAAGTCGAGCTCGGTCTTGTCGTCCAGCGCCGCCAGAATTTTGACCTCGCTCGGCCCGTTCTCCTTCAAATCGACCGCCTTGAACTTTTTGCGGCGCTCGGTGATCAACTGCCATACTTCGGGGCCGGGATAGACGATCGGCGGATCGTCGGGAAACGGCACGTGCGACAGCTCCACCTGCAACAAGTTGTCGGTGAAACCTTTGTAGCGCATGTCGCGCGCCGCGTTGATCGAAGCCGTATAGCCCACCGTGCGGGCGGAAAGCTCGGCGACGCGTAGACCGGACGTGCCCGGTTCGACGTCTTCGGCGATGACGGCCAGGGCTTCCGCGTCGCGATAGCGTTCTTCGTCCATCAGGGCCTCGAACCGCGACATGAGCTGATCGATCTTTTGCTCCTGCACGAAGAGCTGGCGATTGGCCCGTTCGCGCGACTCGCCGGCGGCGTCGGCCTGCTGCCGTTGCAAATCGCGCTCGATTTTGTCGTTCGACATGCGGCTGGCTGCCCGCAAACCGCCTTCAATCCTCTCCATCATTTGCGAGCGGACTTCAGGACGGAGCTCGGCCGACTGCGACACTTTTTCCAACAGCAGCTTCAACTGGTTGCACGAGAGCTCGGGGTCGTTGCTCATCGTGGCGCTCGCCTGGCTGAGCGTGTCCTTCACTTCGGCCTGCAAGAAGCCTTCGACAATGCCCCGTTGCCGTTCCAGATTGTCGAGCAGGGCGCCGTCGGCGGCACCGTTCTCCGCGGCGGGCGGTGCGGCGGAAGCGGTGTCGCGGGCCATGCGCAAGTCGTCAGCGGCCGATGCCCCTCGGCGTGCCGTGGCCGCGTGAAGCAGATTGGCCTCGGCGTTGGCGGGATCGAGGCGTTCGGCTTCGTGGGCAAGCTGCTCGGCCTCGTCCGTGCGGCCCATGGCCAGGGCCTGTTCTCCAAGCCGGGCCAACTGCTGCGCTCCGAAAGTGACCAGCCGGCGCAGCTCGTTCAGGCCGGCGCTGCCCACCGTCGGCAGGGCCACGCCGCCGGTCAGCGCCGCCAGTTCCACCACCTGGCCCAGATACGCGTTTTCGGCCAGGGGCCGTTCGGGCACGGCCTGCCATGTGAGCGTTACCGGCTTGCCCGCCAGCTCGGCTGCTACGTTGAGGGAAAGCGGCTGGCCAGCTTCGGCCGCCTTCGGATCGAGCGTTCCCAGCAGCAGGCTGTCGCGGTCGAACCGCAGGGGCGGCATGCGGCGCGGAAAGATGTCTTTGAAGGCCGCGGGCCATTTCGTGCCGGTCGGCCAAATGACGGCGGCCCGCGCCATCGCCGCCAGCAAGCTGCCGACCTGGCGGTCCGCGGCGCGAACGTCATCGGCAATCAGCATGCCGCCGGTCTGGTTCGCCAAAGCGCCGAGCAGCCCGCCTTCGACCACGGGCCCGATGGCATAGCTGGTACACGCGACGCGGCGATCCGCACATTGGCCGACGATGCGCGCCAGCGCTTCGACCGGCACGGGACCGGCGGTGCTGAGGCCGTCGCCGAGATAGACAACCGACCTCGCACTTCGCGCGTCGTTCGGGCCAGGCCATGTGGCCAGCGCCGCCTCCAGCGCTTCGCGCATATCGGTCGAGCCGAGCGGCACGCGACGCTCGAGCGCAGACAGGGCCTGACGCAAAGCGTCGCCGTTGGGCGGCACGAAGGTTGGCGTCAGTCGCGCGGCGGTCACGTCGACTGCCAGCAGCATCACGCGGTCGTCGGCGGCCAGCCCGGCCAGCATGGCCCGCAGCACGCCGAGCGCTTTCGTGCGGTACGCACCAACCTGGCTGGCCGACGTATCGAACAGCACCACGACGTCGTGCGGCTGCGTCTTCGGCTGCGCCAACTGGGGCGAAAGTTTGATTGCAAAATAAGCTGGCCCATCGGGTTTGACGTAGGTCTCAAAAACGATTCCCGGCGTCGGCGAGCCGTTGGATTCTACGGCGAACGTGCCTTGCAAGCTGTCTTGGTGCAAACTCACACCGAGCACCAGGCAGGCCCACCATGCCGATCGCGACCAACAAACCTTGGACATGCGTTGCTCCCGAAAAAGAGGACTTCCACCACGCGCGGCCAGTTCGCTCGGCTGTCGTGCGTTGACGAAGTCCACCGAGCCAATGGGTAATATGCGTCGTCTGGACAACATGCGTTATTCTAACCGGCTGACTCACGTTATGCCAGCAAAAAGGGGCTGTCTCGCTGTTTTTGGGGCAGTGCCCGAAAGTCGGCGTCATCCGTTACAATGCGGACGATCTCATCAAGCGTTACTTCCGCGATATAGGACACCGGTTCCGATGGATGAAGCGAGCCACCTTCTCGAAGGTATCAGGACCACGATGGAGCGAATACAACTGCTTGGGCAGCGTGCAGCCGCAATTCAAGCGAAAAGCGACGAGCTACGAGAAAAGCAGGAAGCGCTGGTCGCCGAGCACGAATCGCTGCTGGCCGACAAAGCGGCGCTCGAGCGTGAGACCGCGGAAGCCGTGGCCGCGTTTACGGGGCTAAAAGCTCAAGTCGAGGCACTCGCTCAGGCCCGCGGCGGAGCGTAGCTTCGGATTTCGTCTTGACGCGGCGCCGGCCGTAACGTTTAATTGTCTCAGCGAATGCGAGAGCGCCGTGAGGCTTTCCGCCCGGCGTGCTGAAAAACAGCTTCTTCCGCTGCGGTAACCCTTGCGAGTCCCAGGCTTCGGCAAGGTTACTTTGCTCTTCGCCCCCCCCGCCCCAGTTCGGCCCCGTAAATTCGGCAATGAGCCGAACGGGCCCGCGTTTCCAGCCACACCGGATCATTCGGCCGGCCGTAGCTGACTTCACTTTGAGGAACTAATGACTCAGTTTTCCGATCTCGGCCTCGCCGAGCACCTTCTTCGCGCTGTCCGCGACGAAGGCTACCACACTCCCACCCCCATTCAGGCCCAGGCCATCGGTCCCGTGCGCGAAGGCCGCGACCTGATCGGCTGCGCCCAGACCGGCACCGGCAAAACCGCCGCCTTTGCCCTGCCGTTGCTGCACCGTCTGGCCCAGAAGCCATCGAACGTCAACGGCCGCGGCCGCAAAATTCGCGTGCTCGTGCTGGCCCCCACCCGCGAGCTCTCCAGCCAAATCGGCGAAAGCTTCAACACCTATGGCCGTCATCTGCATCTGCGCTGTTCGTTGGTGTATGGCGGCGTCAGCCAGAACCCGCAAGTGCGGGCGCTCAACCAGGGGGTCGATATCCTGGTGGCCACGCCCGGCCGGCTGCTCGACCTGATGAACCAGGGGTTTGTCGACCTCTCGAAGGTCGAGTCGCTCGTGCTCGACGAGGCCGATCAGATGCTCGACATGGGGTTCATTCACGACCTGCGTCGGATCGTGGCCAAGGTGCCCGCCAGCCGGCAGACTCTCTTGTTTTCGGCCACGATGCCGCCGGAAATCCGGCAGCTCGCCGCAAGCTGGCTGCGCGACCCGGTGACGGTGCAGGTGGCCGCCGTGTCGGCCCCGGCCGAGCGGATCAGCCAGTCGGTGTACCTGGTCGATCAGCGGCACAAGCCGCACCTGCTCGTGCATTGGCTCAAGAGCAGCGGCTCGGCGCGCACGCTGGTGTTCACGCGCACCAAGCACGGCGCCGACAAGGTCGTTCGGCACCTGGCGAAATCGGGCATTCGCGCGGAAGCGATTCACGGCAACAAGAGCCAGTCGGCCCGCGAGCGCGCCTTGCGGCTCTTCAAGTCGCAGCAGCCGCCCGTGCTGGTGGCCACCGACATCGCCTCTCGCGGCCTGGACATCGACGATGTTTCGCACGTGGTCAATTTCGACATGCCGCTGGTGGCCGAAGCCTACGTGCATCGCATCGGCCGCACAGCCCGCGCCGGTGCTTCGGGCGAGGCCGTTTCGTTCTGCGACCGCGCGGAGCGTTCGCAGTTGAAGGCGATCGAGCGGTTGATTCGGCAATCGTTGCGGATCGAGAAAGACCAGCCGCAATACCCGACGCGTGCCGAGCCGGTGATCCGCGCCCCCGAGCCGGCCGAATCACGCGGCCGCGACCAGCGTCGTGGTTTCGGCAAGCGGCGCTCGCAAGAGTCTGTGACGGCCGCAACGCCATCCTCATCGGGCCAACGTCGCCGCCGAAACCGCCCACGTATCAGCCCCTGATCGGCATGGCGCCGGCGATGGTATACCTCGCGCGGAGCTAACCCCACCAATGGGCCAACTGTCAGATTCTGACAGTTGATCGGCTGTTCCCCGTCCCCGCCGGCAAGCCAAGCGAAGACCGTCGCGATCTAAAACACTTGTGAAAAATAGGCGTGGTTCAAAGCAGGGTAACACTTCCCGTTGGAGTTCTGCCAGCACCTCCTGCCGGAAGTACCTGCCGCTGCGTTGGTTACGTCCTGACGCGGCCCACGCAGGGCGGCGAAAG
>DATLUO010000185.1 GCA_035533075.1 Pirellulales bacterium
ATGGTCGCCGCCAGTTCCTCGGGGCGAACCGGGTTACTGGTGGGATACTCGCCGTACTTGTTGGACTTGCCGTACACTCGGCCCCCGGCGATGCCCGCTCCGGCCAGGATGGCGGAGAAACACTGCGGCCAGTGCTGGCGGCCGGGAGGATCCTGCTTCAGAACGAGGGGCGTGCGGCCGAACTCGCCGGTCACGACGACCAGCGTCTGGTCCAGCATGCCGCGCTCTTTGAGGTCGGAAAGCAACGCGGCCAGCGCCTGATCCAGTCGAGGCAAACAGAATCCCATGCCGTAAGAACCGTCGCCGAAGGCGTTGCCCATGCCCATGTTTCCGCCGTGCATGTCCCAACTGCTGCTCGGCGGGCCGGCTTTGTCGTGCTCGGCCTGCCCGGTCCAGCCGTTGACGGTGACGAAGCGAACGCCCGACTCCACCATCCGCCGTGCCAGCAGCAGGTTCTGCCCGAGCGGGTGCATCCCATATCGCTGGCGGACTTTGTCTGGTTCGCGGCTCATTTCAAACGCCTGCCGGCCTTCGGCCCGCGTCATGGCGTCGTAGGTCTTCTCGCGCAGATCGGACCAGTCCTTGACGTGCCGGAGCTGATCGAACCTGTCGGACTCCAGCCCGCCGAGCAACCGTTTGCGCGTGTCGAACCGGTCCTTATCGTAGGGGTCGTAAATCTGCGGTGGTTTGAAGTCGCTCATGGCCGGATGGTTGTCGGCCGAGCCGATAAACACGGGCGCGTAAGCCGAGCCGAGGTAGCCGCCGATGCCCAGGTTGGGCGCGCAAAAGACGGGCGGTCCCACGCATTTGATGAGCCATGCGTTGGAGACGAAATTGCGTTTGCTGGGTTTGTGTTTGGCGACGAACGAGCCCAGGTAGGGCTGATCGTCCGGCAGGCCCTCCTGCACGCGCTTCTCCGATTGGCCGCTGAGCAGATTGTGCATCGCGTCGAAGTGATTGCTGATCGCGCCCGGATGCGACATGGAATTGATGAGCGTGAAGTGGTCCGTCACCTTGGCCAGCTCCGTGTGCATCTCGTTGATGAGCATGCCCGGCACCCTGGTGGAGATGGGTTGGTACGGCCCGCGATAATCCTGCGGCGCGTTCGGCTTCATATCCCAGGTGTCAACGTGACTGGGCCCTCCGCAGAGCAGGACAAAGATGCAAGATTTGTCCGCGGCGACGGCCTTGCCCGAAGCATCGACCTTGTCGCTGCCCATCACGGCTCCCGGCATGCCGAGACTCAGCACGCCTAAACCGCTCGCGATGAGGGCTTGCCGCCGGTTCAATTCAAAATCGTTCATGTCGAATCCGCCATGCAAAATCCCGCCGTGTTTTCCGGAGTGTTCCAGCGATACCGATTCTAGCCGATTCGCCCCTGCGACTCCATCTTCCGTCGCGGACGGGCTTTGGGGCATCCGTCGAGGCGGAGTCAAAACCCACGGCTCGCGGCAGCAGGGCAGTGAAAGCACTGTTCATTTTGAAATGGTTCAACGCCCCGCTTATGGATGCGGACGTTCTTCATCATGGAAGTTTTCCATCGTTGGGGTCGAAAATTGGCAACGGCCGCGGTGTCGGTCGCTCCGATTCTGCCGGTGTCGGCCGATGCGACCGCAAGAAAAATAGCTCATTCGGCCGGCTTGTGAGGGTTGTAATTCACCTGATCTGCATTTTCCGCGTGCGGCCGGAAAAATGAAGGTCGCCGTCCACTTCTCGCCATTGCACGCCGTGCAGCGAAAGAGCGTCGGCCATGCGGGCCACGCCGGAACCGCCGACGGGCGACGGCGCTTCAACTCCGCCAACCAGTCTCGGGGCTACGAAGACATGCACCTCGTCGATCTGACCTAGAGCGAACAAGTGGCCGAGCAACCGTTCGCCCCCTTCCACCAGCACGTTGGTCATGCGGCGGCGGCCAAGCTCCGTCAGCAACTCGTTGAGCCGTTCGGCGTGGCCGCTTCCGGAGAGCGACAGCACTTCGCACCCCGCGTCAGCCAACCGGTGGCGATTCTCCGCGGGGGCTGAAGCGGCCGCGGCAACGATCACCGGAAATTCGCCCGCCGTTTGCACCAATTGACTTTCCAGCGGCAACGTCGCTTGCGAGTCGACGACGACCCGCGTCGCTCGTCGCGGCCCCGGCGGCCTGGCGGTCAACAAGGGATCGTCGCCGAGCGCGGTTCCGCTGCCGACCACGATCGCGTCGACGCGGCCGCGCAGCTCGTGTACCCAGCGGCGCGAGGCGTCGCTCGAGATCCAGCGGCTGTCGCCGGCGCGGGTGGCGATTTTGCCGTCGAGCGTCATCGCCCACTTGACGATCACCCACGGCAGCTCGCTTTGGACAAGCTTCAGATAGGGCGCATTCAGCCACCGGGCATCTTGTTCGAGCACGCCCAACTCCACCTCGATGCCGGAAGCGGCCAGTTCGGCGGCGCCGCGGCCCGACACTTCCGGAAAGGGGTCGGGCATGGCCGCGACCACGCGGCGCACGCCGGCGGCAACCAAGGCCTTTGTGCAGGGCGGCGTCTTGCCGAAGTGACAGCAAGGTTCCAGCGTGACGTAGGCCGTGGCGCCCGCGGCGCGCCGGCCGGCCAGCGAGAGTGCGTCGATCTCCGCGTGCGGGCCGCCGTAGGCGCCGTGCCATCCTTCCGCGATGACTTCGGCCCCGCGGGCAATCACGCAGCCCACCAGAGGATTGGGTTCGGCGCGGCCTGTGCCCTGCGCGGCCAACTCCAATGCCCGACGCATATGCCACTGATCGAGCTCTTTTTGGTTCATAGATCGAAAAGTTCCATGCCCGGCCGCCAGAGCAAACGCGATACCGGCCTACTCGCTCGGCGCGTGCTGCGGCGGCGTCTCGCGCCGTAGCGATTGGGCCAACTTCCGGCCGCCTTGATGATCGGGCTGGCGGGCGAACAGCTTCGCAAGCTGCTCCAGCGCGGCCTCGCGATCACCTTTGCCGGCGTAGGCCAGCGCCAGGCCGTAGGCCACCGCCTGGGCGTCCGCGCCTTCGGCGCTTGCTCGCTCCAGGTCGATCAGCGCTTCC
Source organism: Pirellulales bacterium (assembly GCA_035533075.1). NCBI lineage: Bacteria > Pseudomonadati > Planctomycetota > Planctomycetia > Pirellulales > Pirellulales bacterium. The sequence continues at coordinate 3,041 of DATLUO010000185.1, forward strand.
CCGTAGCGCTCTTCGCGGCACTCGAGCATGCCGCGCTCCAGCCACGCTGCCGCCAGGTACGAGTCGAGCGCCAGCGCCCGATCAAAATCGCTGCGCGCAAGCTGGTCTTGTCCCAGCTTCAATCTGGCCAGGCCGCGGTGGTAATAGCACCAACCCGCCTGATCGGCCAGCGCCACACAAACCGTGTAGGCCGTCAGCGCTTCGTCGAAGCGCTGCAAGGCGAAGGCCGCACGGCCGTGATAGAAGTTCGACCATAACGAGTGCGGGTCGGCTGCGATGGCCGCCGTGAAATAGCGGTTGGCCTGCTCCATGTCGCCGGCGGAATAGGCGATGCGTCCCAGAGCGTAATGCTCCCGGGATGATGCGGGCGAGAGCGAGCCGGCGTTTTTGAGCGCCTTCGACAGGCACGGCCCGTCGCCCACGATCTGCGCCAGCTTGGCCTGTTCGCGCGCCAGCACGAGCCGCGCGCCGGCCAAACGCTCGGCTTCGATAAGCACGTTCAAGGCTTCTCGCGCAGCACCGGCCCGGCCCTCGTCGCCGGCGCCGCGCAGATGCACGTCGGACCAGAAAACCGCCAGGTCGACCAGATCTTGCTTCACCGGCGACTCCGACCTGGGGCGCGCAGGCTCGTGTTCGAGCATCAACTGCCGTTGTTCCCACAAGCGGTGTGCTTCGGTTTCCAGCCGCTGCGCTTCGGGTCCGGGGAGACCCTCGGCACCGTAGACCCCCCGCAGCCGCTCGACGACCTGGTGCAGCTCCTCGGCCAGGTAGCCCCGCTGCGCGACCACCGCCGCCGACTGCAAATCGCCCACCAACGTGCCGCGCCAAGGAAGATCGGCGGCCAGAAACAGCCCTCGATCGATGGCCACTTTGGCCCACTGAAAGCGGCCCGCTTCCATTTCCAGTTCGGCCTCTTTCAGTGCCCGCTCGGCTTCGAGCCATCGTTGACGCATGGTGTTGGCGATCACGAGGCAGGAAGTCACCAGCGCCGCCACCAGGAAAATGCCGATCAGCGCGTGCGGCCGCCGTCGGCGCCACTTGGCCCAGCGTTCATGCAGGCTGCGATTGGCGACGTGCTCCAGCGGCTGATGGGCGAGGTGGCGACGAAGATCGGCGGCCAGCGCGGCGGCGTTCGGGTAACGCTGAGCCGGCTCGCGGGCCATGCACTTGGCCAGCAGGTCGGCCAGTGCGGCGCTCACCTGAGGGTTGGCGCGGCGCAGCCAGCGCGCCGGCGCTTCTCCGGCCGGCGGGTGCTTGCCGGCCAGGGCCTCGCACAACAGCAGGCCCAAGGCGAACACGTCGGCCTGGCCGTCGACCTTGCAGGGAACAGGCTGCCCGGCCTCCATGGCCGCCAGCGCCGCCTCTTGCTCGGGCGCCATGTAACCGGGTGTGCCGCCCAGCCAGGGAACCACGATCTGTCCCGGCTCCAACGCCGGCTGGGCTAGGTGAAAGTCGAGCAACAGCGGCTGGCCGTCGGCGGCAATCAACACGTTCGATGGCTTGATATCGTGGTGTACCACGTTGCGTTGATGGGCGTAATCGAGGGCCTCGGCGAGGCAGGCGCCGATGGTGCAGACGGCGTCCACGTAAGATGCCTTTTCGAGGGCGCGGCAGGCCGGGCCTTGCACCGGCGGGGCCAGCCGCTCGCCCTGGGTGGCCGCCACCAGCGCCTGAAACAAATCGCGGCCGCTCCGTCTGGCCGGCGGCACCTCGGCCAACCGGTCGAGCAAACGCGACAAGCTCGCGCCACCGAAAAAAGGCATGCACAACGCCCGCAGGCCAAGCGACGCGTCGTCTTGCGCCCAGTAGAGCGGCATGATGTAGGTGTGCTGCAGGCGGGCCAGCGACAGGTGCTCCTGACCGGCCAGCGAGGCCACCTTGAGCACCACCGGCCGATCGGCCAGCGACGTCTGCTGCGCTAAATAGACGCAGCCGTGAGCGCCGTGCCCAAGCTGGTCGAGCAGCAAAAACTCGCCGAACGTTTCGCCCGGCTTGGGAAACCAGACATCGATGCTATGGCCCTCCGGCGGCTTGTCGCAGGCCAGCAGCGTTTCGATTTGCGGCCGCCAGCGGGGAAAACGCCGCAGCCATTCCGATTCCTGCATCGGGCGGCCCGACTCGCGCTGCTGGCGCATCTCCTCATAGATCAACGCCAGAGCGGTATCGGCCCGGCCGGCCAATTGCGGGTATCGGGCGAAATACTCTTCGGCGTCGGGCCGTTCGCCATCGGCCCAGCGCCGGGCAAGGTCGTCGGCCAGCCGCTGCGCCAGGGCGACCGTCGAGCCCGGCTTGAAAAACGCCGACGATTTGCCGTGCCGTGATAAGAGGCTCATTGCATCCGTTGCCCGCACGGATTCGATCGACCAACAACCGCGATCGCAAAGTATCTTATCAGGTTAACTTGGCACCGAATTTGATGCAACGATTTGGGCCGTTCGGGCGTTCCGACTGCGTAAGATGCGTAGAATATGCTAGGCTATGGTAGCCTGCCTCTTGCCTGGCGAGTTGATGTCCTGCGCGCGTCTTTACCGCCCCCACCCCACGCTGTTGTCGCTAACTTGCGTTTTCCGCAGAAGTCAATGATTGGTCAATCGCTGCCATCGTCTCCCCTATTTCGTGCTCCGCCGGAGGCGCAAACCATCGCCGACGTGCTGCGCTGGCGCGGCGAGCACCAGCCTGATGAGATTGCCTTCACCTTTCTGGCCGACGGCGAGGACGACAAGCAGCCACTCTCTTATGCCGAACTCGACCGGCGGGCGCTGGCCATCGCCGCCGCGCTGATCGACGGCGGCGCGACCGGCAGCCGCGCGTTGCTGGTCTATGACTCGGGGCTGGATTACATCGCGGCCCTCTATGCTTGTCTTTATGCCGGCGTGATCGCCGTGCCGGTCTATCCGCCCGACCCTTTCCGCGTCGATCGCACGTTGCCTCGACTTCGCTCGATCGTCCACGATGCCGGTGCGAAGTGGCTCTTGGCGACGCAAGCCACGCTCGATTGGACGCGGCCCTTGTTTCAGCACGTCGCAGGTCTTGAATCGTCGCTGGCCACCGACCAGGTCGCCCAGGACAGCCCGCATGTTCTTCCCGCCGTCGCGCTGCCGGCCTTGGACCGCGGGCGACCGGCCTTGCTGCAATACACTTCCGGCTCGACGGGCGAACCGCGGGGCGTCACCATCACGCACGCCAACCTGATGGCCAATCTGGCGTCGATCCACGCCGCGGTCGATCGCGGAGACAACGTGGCGGTCCTTTGGCTGCCCGCCTACCACGACATGGGCCTGATCGGCGGCATCTTTCAGCCGGTCTACAGCGGACGGCGGAACGTGCTGATGTCGCCGATTTCGTTCATGCAGCGGCCGGTGCGCTGGCTGCAGGCCATTTCGCGACATCGGGGCACGATCACGGCGGCGCCGAATTTCGCTTACGACATCTGCCTGCGGAAAGTCACTGCCGAAGACCGCGCTCAGCTTGACTTGAGCAGCCTCCGCTTCGCTTTGAACGGGGCCGAAGTGGTGCGGCCGGAGACGCTCGACCGCTTTGCCGAGACGTTTGCCGCGTGCGGCTTTCGCCGGCGGGCCTTCTATCCCTGCTACGGGCTGGCGGAAGCGACGCTGATGGTGTCGGGCGGCTCCGACGTTGAGGATCCGATCGTGCGATCGTTTGCCGCCGCCGCGCTGGACCGCAAACGGGCCGTCGCCGCCGACGAAAACGACCGGCACGTGCGGCGCCTGGTCGGTTGCGGACGGCCCGTCGCCGGACAACGAGTCGTGATCGTCGATCCGGAAACCCGTCAGCCGCTTGACGACGGACACGTCGGCGAAATCTGGGTCGCCGGCGACAGCATCGCCCAAAGCTATTGGAACCGCCCTGACGAGACCGCCGCCAGCTTCGGCGCCTCGCCGGCCGGCGAGCGTGAGGGCCGTTTTCTTCGCACGGGCGACCTCGGTTTCATCGACCAGGGCGAGTTGTTCGTCGCGGGAAGATTGAAAGAGCTGATTATCATTCACGGACGCAATCACTACCCCGACGACATCGAAGAGACCGTCAGTCGGACGCATCCGCTGCTGAAGAGCGACGGCGGCGCTGCGTTCGCCATCGAGGTCGGCGGCCAAGAGCGGCTGGCGATCGCGCAAGAGGTCGTCCGTCCGCGCAAGGCCGACACGCAGGCGCTGATCGATCGCATCCGCGCGCAGGTCGCCGAGGCACACGGCGTGGCACCGGCCGCCGTCGTGCTCATCCCGGCCGGCACGCTGGGCAAGACCTCCAGCGGCAAGAAGCAGCGCCGCGGTTGCCGCGACCAGTTTATTTCGGGCAGTTTGCCGGTGATTGCCGAATGGCGTGACGAGCCGCTTCGTTGCGACGGCGCGAGGCCGACGGCATCGGCGGTTGCGCCGCGAAACGAAACAGAACGAAGCCTGGCCGCTTTGTGGACTGAGGTGCTGGGGACGGAAGTGCTCGACGTACACGCCAACTTTTTCGACCTCGGCGGTCAATCGCTGCTGGCCGGCCAGTTGGCCGCGCGCATCGAAGATGCATTCGCAGTGGACTTGCCGTTGCGAACGCTTTTCTCGCGCCCGACCGTCGCCAGCCTGGCTGCCTGGCTCGATCAGCCGGACGAACAGCGGTCCGGCGATGTGCTGCCGCCTGTGACCTGCGCCGACCGGTCGCAGCCGCTGCCGTTATCGAGATCGCAAGAGCAAATCTGGTTTCTGGAGCAGCTCGAAAGCGAGCCGCGATACAACCTGACGGCGTCAATCCGCCTGCGAGGTGCCCTGGACGTGCCGGCATTACGACGAAGCCTTGCGGCGGTGGTTGCCCGGCACGAGGCGCTGCGGACGCGCTTCCCTGTTTGCGACGGCCAGCCGCGGCAAATCGTTGCCCAGCGGCAGAACTCAGCGTTGGAAATCATCGACGGAACGACCGAACCCGAGGTTGCGGTGGCTGGGGCAGAGCCGCGCGATGGATCTGGATTGCGCCTGACGCTCTGCCGCGGCGATGCCCCGGTAGCGCCACCACCGGGGCATCGCTGGCCGAGGGCGTCTTTGCAATGGCCTAGCCAAACCCGGCCAGCTTCTGCCCCAGCCACCATCGATCGTGAGACGCCGGAATGGCGGCCGGCGAACGCGAAGTTCGATTTATCGGGCGGCCCTTTGTTGCGGACCTCGCTACGACAGATAAGCGACGTGGAACACCGCTTGGTGATCGTGGCCCATCATCTGATCTGCGATGGCTGGTCGCTGGCGATCTTCCTCAAGGAGCTGGCGGAGCTTTATGCCGCGGACCTTGCCGGGCGGCCCGCCGCGCTGGACGAAGTGCTCTGGCACTATCCCGATTTTGCCGCCTGGCAGCAATCGTGCCTGGCGACGCCGCAAGTTGCCAAACAGATCGAGCATTGGAAAGATCGGCTGGACGGAGTGCAGCCGCTCGATCTGGCGACCGACCGTGTTCGTTCGGCGGAAGGCAAGTTCCGCGGAGCGGCGGTGAGTTGGACGGTGAGCGGCCGTCAGTCCGATGCGCTGTACGAATTGGCGCGTGGCGAGGGTGCCACGCCTTACATGGTTTTGCTGGCGGCCTTTCAAGCCTGGCTCGCCCGCTACGCGCGGCAACACGATGTCTGCGTGGGCTCGCCCGTTTCCTACCGGCCCCGTCGCGAGTTTGACAAGACCATCGGCTATTTCGTCCAAATGCTCGCCTTGCGGAGCGATCTTTCGGGTGGACCGACGTTCCGCGAATTCCTGGCCCACGTTCGTGAGACGGTGCTCGACGCGCTGACCAACCAGGACGCTCCGTTGCGGGCAGTCGTCGATGCGGTGTCGCCGCCGCGCGAGGCCGGCCGCTCGCCGTTGTTCAACGTCGTGTTCGTGTTCGAGAACCTTCCCTGGCAGACCGTCGAAACCGCCGGGCTGTCGCTGGGCGAAATCGAAATCGATCACACGCGCATCGGCAGCTTCGACCTGGGACTCGTCGTCGAGGAGCAGTCGAGCGGGCTGAAGGCGTCGCTGATCTACAATACCGAGTTGTTCGATGCCGGGACCGTCGAGCATATCGCGGCCTCGTTCCAGCGGCTGCTGAGCGAGATTGTCAGCGGTCCGGACCGGCCCGTGAGGCGGCTGCCGCTGGTTGATGAGCCACCGCGACGGTCAGAAACGGATGGCGCTGTTACGTGCGAGGCGTCGGCCTTGCGCGTCGACCAGCTTGTAGCCCGGCAGGTCGAGCGCGGCCCGGCGGCCACGGCCATCGTCGACGGCCCAAGGCGGTTGGGCTACGCCGAGCTCGACCGGCGAGCAAATCAGTTGGCCCATTACCTCCAGGCACTGGGCGTGCGAGAAGAAGTGCCGGTCGCCCTCTTCCTCGATCGCTCCGTCGAGCTGGTGATCGCCATGCTTGCCGTGCTTAAGGCGGGCGGCGCCTACGTGCCCTTCGATCCGCACGAATCATCGGGACGTTTGGCGCACATGCTCGCCGACGCCCAGCCGCGTGCGGTCATAACGTCGAGCGGCCTGGCCGAGCGGTTGCCCCCGCATGAAGCCGAAGAAATCGTACTCGACCGTGAGTCGCAGCTCGATCGTTATCCAACCGCTCCGCCTGACAATCGCGCCACGGCCGACAGCCTGGCATACATCATTTACACCTCCGGCTCGACCGGTCAGCCCAAAGGGGTCGAAGTTGCGCACGGCGCGTTGGCCAACCTGGTGCTCGCCATGGCCGATCAATATGAGCTGACGGCCGGCGACCGCGTGCTGCAGCTTATCTCGCCCGGATTTGACGTGGCCGCCGAAGAAATCTTTCCCACGTTGATGCGCGGAGCGGCCCTGGTGCTGGGACCGCCGACGGCGGAACTGACGGGCCGCGGCATCCTGGATATCTGCCGGCTTCAGCGGGTGACGGTGGCCCATATTCCACCGCAACTTTGGCAGCAGTGCCTGCACGAATGGCAAACCGACGACGACGAAATCTTCGAGCATCTTCGCGTGCAGGTGATCGGTGGCGAGGCCCCGCAGGCAGAGACGCTCAACCGTTGGCTCCGGCGGTGCCGCGGCCGCACACGGCTGCTGCACGAATTCGGGCTTACGGAAACCACGGTCACGAACCTTGTTTACGAGTTGCCCGCTGCGCTCGACGCCTGGCCGACCGATCGCAAGCTACCCATCGGCCGGCCGGTCGCCGCGACGGAAGTCTACGTGCTCGATGATTGCCGGCAAGGCGTGCCCGTCGGCGCGCCGGGCGAACTTTATCTCGGCGGGCCGGGGCTGGCGCGGGGCTATCACGGGCGGCCCGATTTGACACAAGAGCGATTCGTCCAGCATCCGTTCAGCGACGCGCCGGGTGCGCGGCTCTATCGCACGGGCGACCTCGTCCGCTGGCGGCCCGACGGGAATCTCGAATTCCTTGGCCGAGGCGACCAGCAGATCAAGCTGCGTGGCCTGCGGATCGAGCCGGGCGAAATCGAGCGCGTGCTGACGCAACATCCGGAGGTCGGCGAGGCCGCCGTGATCGCCCGTGACGACGCCCCTGCCGGCAAACGCCTGGTGGCCTACCTTGTGCCGGCGAACGGATCTTTGCCGGCCCACGACGCGCTGCGGGCCTGGCTGCGGAGCCGCTTGCCCGACTCGATGGTGCCCGCGGCCTTCGTGCCGCTGGCGCGTTTGCCGTTGAATCGCAGCCACAAGCTCGACCGCGACGCCCTGCCGGCGCCCGTGTGGGAAAGCTCGGCACGGTCTTATACGCCGCCTCGCAACGAGACCGAGACGATCCTGGCCGGAATCTGGCAGGAAACGTTGCGGCTCGACCGCGTGGGCGTCCACGACAATTTCTTCGAGCTGGGCGGCGATTCGATTTTGACGATCCAGGTGGTTTCGCAGGCCCGCGAGGCCGGGCTGCGGTTTGCGCCTCGTCAGATTTTCGAGCACCAGACGATCGCCGAGCTGGCCGCGGTCGAGGGCGTCATCGCGGCCGCCGAGCAGGGTCCGGTCGAGGGCGGCGTGCCGCTGACTCCGATTCAACACTGGTTCTTGTCGGACGAGGTGGTCGATCCGCACCACTTCAACCAGGCGGTGTTGCTGGACGTCGCCCCGACATTCGATCACCGCTGGTTGCCGGAAGTCGTCGATCGGCTCGTCGAGCAGCACGATGCCTTGCGACTGCGGTTCGCGCGCGGGCCGGAAGGCTGGCGACAATGGCACGGCGCGCGGGAAGGCGCGTGGCCTGTGTCGCGGTCCGATCTCTCGCAGCGGTCCGCATCCGAGCAAGGGCCGGCGTTGACGGCGGCCGCCGCCGAGTTGCAGGCCAGTCTCGATCTCGAGTGCGGCCCGCTGGCCCGTGCCGCCTGGTTCGATTTGGGGCACGGCAAGGCCCGGCTGTTATTGATCGTGCATCATCTGGTGATCGACGCCGTGTCGTGGAGGTTTCTGCTCGAAGACCTGGCGACGGTCTGGACGCAATTGCAAGCGGGCAGCCCGCCCAGGTTGCCGGCCAAGACCAGCTCGTTCAAGCACTGGGCCGAGCGGTTGGCCGGCTATGCCGAATCGTTCGAGCTGCAACACGAAGTCGCCTATTGGCGCACGTTGGCCGATCGGCGTCCGGCGCGGTTGCCCCGTGATTTCGACGGCGACGGCACGTCCGCCGATGCGGATTCAATCGTCATTCAATTTGATGCGGCGCAGACCGCCGATCTGGTCGAGAGGGCCAACGCGGCCTATCGCACGCGGACCAACGAAGTGCTGTTGGCGGCACTCGGACAGACGCTGGGCGCGTGGGCCCAGGGCGACGTGCTGATTGACGTTGAGGCGCACGGCCGCGAAGGTTTGTTCGACGACGTCGAAGTCTCGCGCACGGTGGGCTGGTTTACGGCCTGGCATCCATTCGCGGCGGTTCCCTGGCATCTGCCGCCCGGCGCTCTGTTGCGGCAGACGAAGGAATCACTACGGCGGGTGGCCGATCACGGAGTCGGCTTTGGCGTGCTGCGCTACTTGTCGCCAAGCGCGGAGACCCGGCGGCTGATGTCGGGCCTGCCGCAAGCGGAGATCAACTTCAACTATCTCGGTCGGCTGGACGATTATCTTCCCTCCGCCGGCCTGGCGAAGGCCGAAGAACCCGTTGGGCCGCCGCGCAGTCCGAATGCTCCGCGCCGCCATCTACTGGAAGTAAACGCCTACCTGCTGTCTGGCTGTTTGCGGGTGGAATGGACATATTCCCGCGCGCTCTACCGCCCTGGGACGGTCGAGCGGTTGGCCGCGGATTTTGTCGTTCGGCTAAATGCGTTGGTGGCCCATTGTCTTTCGCCGGAGGCCGGCGGTTTCACACCTTCCGATTTCCCGTTGGCGAAACTGAACGAGAGCGAGCTGGAAAAGCTGGCCAAGTTGTTGGGCGGGACCGGCGCGGACGATAAAATGACGTGACGGTTGTCCGCTTCTCTTGACGAGGATGTCAGCATGCCCCCGGCCATTTCCGAAGAACTGCTTGTCGATGTGTCCGGCGGCGTGGCCAGGCTCACGCTCAATCGGCCGGCCAACCGCAACGCGCTCAGCGAGGCGCTGTTGGAGCAATTGGCCGCTTCGCTGGCCTTTATCGCCAACGATAGCCAAGTCCGCGTCGTGGTGCTCGCCGGCAACGGCCCGGTGTTCTGTTCCGGGCATGACCTGACGGAGATGATCGGCCGCTCGCAGTCGGAGTATCACGATCTGTTTGCGCTGTGCAGCGGCGTGATGCAGCAGTTGCGGCGGTTGCCGCAGCCGGTCATCGCGCGCGTGCAGGGCCCGGCGACCGCGGCGGGTTGCCAGTTGGTGGCGGCCTGCGACTTGGCCGTCGCCGCCGACATGGCCAGCTTCGCCACGCCGGGCGTGAAGATCGGTCTGTTCTGCACCACGCCCATGGTGCCGCTGGTGCGGGCCGTTCCGCCCAAGCCCGCGCTGGAAATGCTGTTTACCGGCCAGCCGATCCCGGCCGCCCGTGCCTATGAGCTGGGACTGATCAACCGCGTGGTGCCGGCCGGCGAACTGGATGCGGCCGTGGCCGAGTTGGTCGATGCGATCGTGGCCGCCAGCCCGTTGGTGATTCGCTTGGGAAAGGCGGCGTTCTACGATCAACTTTCGCTCGACGAACGGACCGCCTACGACCGCGCCACCGACATTATGGCCGACAACGCCATCCGCCACGACGCCCAGGAAGGCATCACCGCGTTCCTCGCCAAACGCAAAGCCGAGTGGACTGGCGAATAGGATCGTGCCGCTTCCGTCCGATGATCGCGAGCGTTAGGCTGTCAGCATGGAAGTGCCACGGCTGCAACTCGATCTGCAAGCGGTGTTTTGGGTCACCGCTGCGGTCGCTTACGTTCTGGCCGTCTGCTCGCAAATGGCGCGCGGCAACTTGGCGGGCGTCGCCGCGGCCCTGTTTGCGCATTCGATGGTCTGGTTCGCGATCTGGTTTTATCGGCTCCGGCATTCGCCGGAGGCGTGGGAAGCGCTGCCGTGACAATGCTTGTGGCATCTCGATTCATCGCGATGCGACCCTTTGTGCGCCGATTCTAGCTTGTGGCGTCGTGCGATATAATCGGCCGTATGCCGCCGCGCCGCCATTCACTCCGTCTTTTCTTCACTGCGATTGGATTGCCCGCCATCGTGGTCTTTGCCGACCAACTGGCCATTAACGCCGCGTACGCCGACGATTGGAGCACGGAAACCACCGTTCCGGTGTTCGTGGGTTTTGTCTTGCAAACATTCCTGCTTTCGCAAGGCATTGGTCACTGGCTGCCTGATTGGCGCTGGCGGCTGAGCGTGCTGGCCTGGGCATTCGCACTTACCAATCTCCAGTTGTATCGCGCGGCAATTGACGGTTTCATGATCGGGTCGAATCGCTGGGACCGTTCACATCCATCGCAGATCCTGATTTACGCTGTCTTAACAGCCCAACTGTCGGCCGTGGTAGTTTGGCTGATCCTTGCAACGGTGGAGTTGGGCAGAAAGCTGCTTTTAGCGGCCATCGCCTGGACGCCGCCCTTCATCACGCTGCTGGTGATGTTTGGCGGTTATGTCTCGCACCGACGGACCAGCTTCTCGATCGCCATCCTGTTTGTGCAGTTCTTGGCGACGACGGTCGTATCGACATGGCTCTGCCTACGGGGTTGGCGGATCGTGTATCGCGCCACTCCGCTTGGCGAGGAACCTGTCGGCTGGGCGCAATTCTCGATCCGCCACGTGCTGTTAGCAACAACGGTCGTGGCGATCGCGGCGGCCTTCGCCAAGGCCGTGATGACAAACCCCGCTCGCGGCGGCCGTTGGCTCGAATTGGTGCGAGTCGCGATCGACGGAGGGTTGCTCGGTGCGCTGTCGCTCGCCGCGGTTTGGGCATCGCTCGGTTCCGGACGCTTGCATTGGCGAATGCTGCTGCTGCTTGTGTTCGCCGTCGCATCAGCGGCCCTTTTATGGTGGATCGAAGCCGCGGGGCAAGCGGTTCAGCTTCTGGCGGTTCAAAGCGCGCCCCGTTTCACCTGGCGGAACCAGCCATTGTTCGCCGGGCGGTGGTGGATCGCTTGGACGGTCCTCTCCGCGACATTCCTGGCGAGTTGGCTTTCGGTGTTGCGGGTCACCGGCTATCGCCTGGTTCGCCCGCAGACGCGATGATGGCGGCCCGTCGCAGCTCGATCTATGAGACTGCCTCGGGGCGAACGTTGGCAGACTTCCAAGAAGTTGCGGACTTGCCTCGCGCCGATTTTATTTCTTCAGCACGAGCACCGGGCAGTGGGCCAGGCGGACGGTCTTTTCGGCCACGGAACCGATCAACAGCCGCGTCAGGCCGGTGCGGCCGTGCGAGGAGAGCACGATCAGTTCGGCGTGCTCACGCTGGGCGAAGTCGGCGATCTCGTGCCCCGGATCGCCGAAGGCAATCTGCGTTTTGATGCCCGAGTAACGCGCGGCGTCGAGCCGCTCGGCAAGCGCCAGCTCGGCATGATGGCGACGGCTTTCGTCATCGACCGTAGTCCAGATCACGCCCGGCTCGGCCGGATCGAGCACCGGCAAGACGTAGATCAGCGAGACGTGCGACGCGTCGGGCACAAGTTGCAGCGCCGTATCGAGCGCCGTGAACGATTCGTCGGAGAAATCGACAGGCACCACGACACGCTGCTTGGGTAACCAGTTTGTATTCATACGCTAGTCAGACGACAATCGAGGGGCTGGCTAAGTCAACAGAATAACGGATCTTGGGCCTTGGGTCTTGGGCCTTGGGGTCTCGAAACGAAAGCCGAACAACAATCGCCGTAACCCAAGACCTAAGACCCAAGACCTAAGACCTTCCCAATGCGCTCGGCCGCCTGCTCGCCGCTGTGGATGCAATTCGGCACCCCGACGCCATGATAGGCGTTGCCCGCTAAGGCCAGCGTGGGCCAGCGCTGGCAGTCGCGCTCGATTCGCTCGACGAGCTCGACGTGCCCAAGGTGATACTGCGGCATGCTCGCCGGCCAGCGGACGACCCGCGTCAACTCCGGCTCGCCTTGTGCGCCGATAAGCTCGCCCAACTCGGCCCTGGCCAAAGCGATCAGCTTGTCGTCGTCCAGATCGAGTTGTTCCTGTCGCTCGGCGCCGCCCAGAAACACTCGGATCAGCGCGCGGGCGTCCGGCGCGCGGCCGTCGAATTTGACGCTGCTGTAACTTGCCGCCAGAATGTGCCGCCGCTCCAACGACGGCACGACAAAGCCAAAACCATCCAGGCTCCGTTCAAACTGCTCTTGTCGATAGCCCAGGGCCACGATGACGCTGCCCGCATAAGGGATCTTTTTCAGCTCGCCGGCCAGTTCTTGATCGAAGCCTTCCAGAAGCTTCGCGGCGGCGGGCGCGGGCAGGGCCAGCACGATGGCCTCGAATTGCTCGACGCCCTCGGCCACCGACAGCAGCCATTTCCCGTCGTTCATCGCGAGTTTCGTGACGGCGGCACCCGTGCGAACGCAACCCTCCGGCAAACGGCTGGCGATGGCCCGCACGAGACTGCTCATGCCTTCGTGCGGAGCGACGAACAGCCCATAGCGGGCGCCGCTGGAGGCCGACGCATCGGCGCTGCGGCCGCGTTCCTGCCAGGCTGCCCGAATCAGGCTGCCATAGCGGCGTTCCATTTCGACAAACCTCGGCAACGCGGCCGCCATGCTCAGGCGTTCGGCGTCGGCCGTGTAAATGCCGGCGACCAGCGGCTGCACGAGACGTTCAAACGCCTGGCGTCCCAATCGCCGCCGGGCGAACGAGGCCAGGCTCTCATCGCCCTTGCTTTTCCGCCGCGAAACGAGCAATTCGCCAAGCACGCGCAGCTTGCCGGGCCAGCTCAAAAGCGGCGACCGCACCACGGGCCAAAGCTGTCCGGGAGCCAGCAGATGAAACCCGATCGGAACGGGCAACAGTCGCCCGTTGCGGACGACGAACGCCCGTCGCTGCGACTCGCGCGTCGGCAGCAACTCATCGGCCAGTCCCACGCGACGGCAAAGATCGACGCCCCAGGGAACATTGGTGATGAAGTTGTCGGCGCTCAGCTCCAGCAGGTAACCGTCGCGCCGCTGGGTTTCAAGCACGCCGCCCAAGCGATGGCCGGCCTCGAACAAAGTCACTTGCGACTGTGGGGCCAGCTCGGTCAGCCGATGCGCCGCGGCAAGTCCCGTGATGCCGCCGCCGACAAGAGCGATGCGTGGAGCGTCAGAATTCAAGGCGGCAAGCGGTGTGCTGTCAGTCATGCTATGAGGGACCAATGCGGTGGCTGGGGCAGAGCTTGGCCAGGTTGAGGTTGCTCCTTGATTCAGCTCGACGGCCAAGCGATGCCCCGGAACCGACGCACCGGGGCATCGCTTGGCCGTCACGCTGTGCAAAGGTGCTGACCGTTGCCCGGCCAAGCTCTGCCCCAGCCACCGCAACGGCGTTATTCTTCCGCGCATGCACTATGTACACCGCTGGCAATCATCCCCGCTGCGGCCCGAGCTCATGGACGGCATCGACCAAGGCAACCACATTATCCACCGGCGTCTGCGGCAAGATGCCGTGGCCAAGGTTGAAGATGTGGCCAGGCCGTCCGGCCGCCTGCCGCAAAACGTCGTGCGCCCGGCGGCGAATCTCGGCGCGGTCGGCCAAGAGCACCAGCGGGTCGAGATTGCCTTGAATCGCCCGTTCGCCGATCGCTCGCCAGGCGTCGTCGAGACGAATTCGCCAGTCGACGCCGATCACGCCGCCGCCCGCTTCAGCCATCTGCGGCACCAAGGCCGGATTGCCGGTCGCGAAGTTGATCAGCGGCACGCCAGGCACGATTCCCTCGATGACGGTCTTGGTGTGCGGCAACACGTATCGCCGGTAGTCGTCCGGCCCCAAGCATCCCACCCAGCTATCGAAAAGCTGCACGGCCTGCGCCCCGGCGGCAATCTGGGCGTTGAGATATCGTGTCACCGACCTCGCCAGTCGCCCCATGAGCGCATGCCAGGCCGGCTCGTCGCGATACATCAAGGTCTTGGTGTGCAGATAGCTGCGGCTGGCGCCCCCCTCGATCGCATAGCTGGCCAGCGTGAACGGCGCTCCGGCGAAGCCGATCACCGGGATCTTCTCGTCAATGCCCGCCCGCGTCAGGCGGACTGTCTCCATCACGAAGTCGAGCGCTTCGACGCTCTCCAGCTCCAGCAGTCGGTCGACGTCGTCGGCCTCGCGAACGGGGTTGTGGATCAACGGCCCTTCGCCATGGGCGAATTCCAGGTCCATCCCCATTGGTTCGAGAATCGGCAGTAGGTCGGAGAAGATGATCGCCGCATCGACGCCCAAACGACGCACCGCCGCGATCATCACCTCGGCACACAACGCGGGGTTTTTGCACAGATCGAGAAAGGTGGTCTTTGCCCGGACCTCGCGATATTCGGGCATGTAGCGTCCGGCCTGACGCATGAGCCAGATGGGCACAATCGGGCACGGCTCGCGGCGGCAGGCTTTCATGAACGGACTGTCGTACCAGGCCGGACGCGGCTCCGTGGCAGCCGGTTCGTGGCGAATGACCGGCCCGCTGCGAACGCGGACGCGTCGGCGCTTGGCCGCCGCCAGGTCGACGGCCCGCGCGGCGGCCACCTGCACGAGCTGACCCATCTTGGGATGTTCCGGTTCAAGGTCGACCGGCAGCTCGCACTCGCGCAGCATCTCGCTGGTGGTGGGACCGATCGACGCCACCACCACGCTCTGGAACGCCTCGCGCACCTCATCGGCCAGACCGAGCCGTTGTGCCAGGCCCAGCAGGTTGACCACCTGGTGCGCCGAGGTGAACATCGCCACGTCGATTTGGCCATCGACCAGCCAGCGGAGGTTGCGTTCCAGCGGGCCGGTGTCTTCGGGAAAGTCGTAGTTATAAAGCTTCACCCGCCGCACCGACGCGCCGCGGGCTTCCAGTCCCGCGATCAGGCTGGTGTTGGGCAGGCCGTACTCTTGCAAGGCCACCACCTGGTTCGAGACCGGCACGTGTTCGTCGACGGTCTGCAACAGCTCGCGCCAGGTGTTCGGTTCGGGCACGCGAAAGCTCGGCTCGACGCCCAGTTCTTTCAAGGCGGCCAAAGGCTTCGGCCCGCGCACGATGGTGGTCACGTCGGAGAGGCAGTTCAGAAAGCGGCCGCGGTCGAGGTGCCGCTCCAACTGGCTCATGAGCTGCCGCACGCCGACGCCGGTCAGAAAGAGCACGACGTCGATTTGCCCGCTGATCAGCTCATGGCCAAAGTCGATGGCCTCGCGCGAGTCGCCGACGGGCACTTCGCGCATGGAGGGGCTGACGGAGGACCGGCCGCCGAACTTTTCGATGAGGCGGGTCATTTCCAGCGCGCGTCGGCTCTCGAAGGCGGCCACGCACAGGCCCGCAAATCCGGCAGTAGAGGAAGCCGACGACAAAGAACAAAACTCCCGCAGTGTAGATCGACGACGTTTGACCGCTTTGATGCTAACCAAGCCATTCGCCGGTGAACAGGTTAGATCCATCGGAATTTCTTCCCGCTTCTCGCTGGCCCTGCGCGGCGATCAGGAGCTACAATGAGACAATGGTCACAGCGTCGCAAAAACCGAAATCGAAAAGGCGTGATTCGACGCGCTGGTATCGAGGCCCCCACGTCCCCACGTCGGTCATCCGCCGTTTTGCGCGGGACGTGGCGGAGCGCTTTCAGCCGGAGACGATCGTCTTGTTCGGCTCGCACGCCTACGGCCGGCCGCACGAGGACAGCGGCGTGGACATCCTGGTCGTCATGCGCGCCCGAAACCAACTCGACCAAGCGGCGCGAATCAGCCAGGCGATATCCCCGCCCTTTCCGCTGGACATCGTCGTGCGCACTCCAAAAAATCTGCGCTGGCGATTGGCGGAGGGAGATTCGTTTCTCAGCGAGATCATTGCGCGCGGCAAAGTTTTGCATGAAAAAACTGACGGCGGTAGTGCAGGTAGTCTTCGTTGATGAGCTGCGTGCTGTTCTCGGTTTGCCACCAGCTTTAGAGATCGTCCTGCTTGCGGAAAAGATGGGCAAGTTCGTTTGTACGGCCGGAGGCCGTCGTAGCCGCGAAGCGGCGTGATTCATCAGCCCAGGGTGCAACCCCGGGTGGACGTGCCCAATGCAACATCGTAAGCGGGTAAGGCAGAGGCCACTGCCCGATGGCTGTCATCTTTTCGTCGCAGCCGCATTGCTGGCGGTTTGCAGCACCGCGTGCGCTCAGCGCGCCGCGCCGGGTGAGGAGATCGAGCCTTCGCTCGCGCCGCGCCTCCGTCGGCCGGTGGCTCTTGCCTTGCTGGACAACGACCGGTGGCTTTTCGTGGCCAACCAGCGTAGCGGCAGCGTGTCAGTCGTCGATCCGGCCATGAACAAGGTTGCGGCCGAATTCGCCGTTGGCCGGCGGCTGTCGGACCTCGTTGCCTTGCACGACGGCCGGCACCTGGTGGCCGCCGATGAGGCCGCCGGGCAACTGATTCTGTTGCGGTGGCGAGATGGCACGCTCAGCGAAGAGGGCCGGCTTGACGTTCCCGCCGCGCCCGTCAGTCTCGAGCTGTCCGCCGACGGCAAGCTGCTTGTCGTGGCCTCGCGCTGGGCGCACCGCGTGGCGCTCGTCGAGGTATCGTTCGGCGAAGAAGGCACCGATGGCTGGCGGCTTGCCAAGGTTGTCGCGATAAAGTTCGCACCAGGCAAGATGTGCTTCCTCGAGCGGGATTCCAAACTGGCCGTGGCGGATGCCTTCGGCGGCCGGCTGGGACTGGTCGACGTTGAGCGCGGCAGGCTGCTCTCCGTGCGAGAGTTGCCGGGCCACAATCTTCGCGGACTGACGTTGACCGCCGATGGCCGCTGGCTGCTGGTGGCGCAGCAGGCAATCAGTCGGCTGGCGCGGGCCGATCGCGAAGACATTCACTGGGGTACGCTGCTGCGGAACAATCTGCGCTGGCTGTCGCCCGAGTACGTCGCCGGTGAGCATGCCGACTTGCTGGCCGCCAGCCGCCTGGAGTTTCTGGGCGGTACGGGCAACGGCGCCGCCGACCCCGGCGATGTGGTGGTCCTGTCTGGCGGCCGTATTGCCATCGCCGTTTCCGGCATCGACGCCGTCCTCCTGGGGCGAGCGGGCGCCCTCGGCTATCAGCGCGTTGCCGTTGGCCGGCGGCCCACCGCCCTCGCCGCCGGCTCGGACGGCAAGCGGATCTACGTCGCCAACACGCTGGCCGATTCGATTTCGGTGATCGATGTGAGCGAGGGACGAGCCGTCGCCGAAATTCCGCTCGGTCCGCAGCCGGAGTTGTCGTTGGTCGATCGCGGCGAGCTGCTCGATGAGCAGTGCTTGTCCCTCAAGGCCCGCTCGATGCTGCTGGATGGGTAGCTCCGCGCCGCTGCCAAGGGCCGCTTCACATGGGGCGGATGAAGAAGCTTCATGGTGTTGTTCCTGAGAGGACAGGGATAGCCGCCTCGGCGTGCGGCTGGGTAGAATGAATCGACTTTCGCCGATGGATAGTACCACGATGATTTTTAAGCCCGACATCATGTTCCGAGCCACCGTGCCAGCCTTGCTGACGATCTGCCATATCGCCATGCTGCTGCCGGCAAGCCGCGCCGCGGCAGACGATGCGGCCGCGCTCGAACTGTTCGAGACACGGATCCGCCCGGTGCTCGTCAAAGAATGCTATCAGTGCCACTCGGCGCAGGCGGCCCAGCAAAAGAAACTCAAGGGCGGCTTGCTGCTCGACACTCGCGAAGGCGCACGCAAGGGGGGCGAAAGCGGGCCGGCCGTCGTGCCGGGCAAGCCCGACGAAAGCCTGCTGGTCAGCGCCCTGAAGCACGAAGATTTCGAAATGCCGCCCAAGGGCAAGCTGCCCGACGCGGTCATCGCCGATTTTGTGAAGTGGGTCGAGCTGGGCGCCCCCGACCCGCGCGCGGGCACGGTCGCCGCGGCCGGGCGGCAGATCGACATTGCCGCCGGCCGCCAGTTCTGGTCGCTCAAGCGGTTCGAACCGGTCGCGCCCCCCGAGGTCGCAGACCGTGGTTGGGTCCGGACGCCCGTCGATCAATTCATCCGCGCCAAGCAGGAAGCACTCGGCCTGAAGCCGAACGGCCCGGCACCGGCGCGCGTGCTCATCCGTCGGGCCTACTTCGACCTGATCGGCCTGCCGCCCGCGCAGGACGAGATGGAGAAGTGGGTGGCGCGGTTGACGGGCGGCAACGGTGAAGCGGTGAGCGACCTGTCCGCTTACGCCGAGTTGATCGACCAGCTCTTGGCAAGCGAACATTACGGCGAGCGCTGGGCGCGGCACTGGATGGACGTGGCGCGCTTCGCCGAGTCGCATGGTTATGAACAAGACTACGACCGGCCGACCGCCTATCACTATCGCGACTTCTTGATCGAGGCGTTCAACGCCGACATGCCTTACGACCGGTTCGTCCGCTGGCAGTTGGCCGGCGATGAGCTGTCGCCCGGCGATCCGCTGGCCTGGATGGCGACCGGTTTTTTGGGGGCGGGCGCGTTCCCCACGCAGTTGACGGAAGCCGAGTTCGAGTCGGCCCGTTACGACGAGCTGGACGATATGGTGGCCACCACCGGCGTGGCCTTTCTGGGACTGTCGGTCGGCTGCGCGCGGTGCCATGACCACAAGTTCGATCCGGTCCGCAGTGACGACTACTATCGGCTGGCTTCGACCTTCACCACCACCATCCGCAGCGAGATCGAGCTCGACTTGCAGCCGCGGGAAAATGCGCGGCGCAAGGCAGAATACGAGGCGCGGCTGGCCGAGCTGACGGGCGAGGTTGCCAAGTACGAACGCGAGGTGCTGCCCGGCAAGCTGAGTGAATGGTTGGATCACCCCAACACCAAACATGCGATCGGCCGCTTTCGCCTCTCCGTGACGCGCCAGGCCGACGCTCCGCCGACGGTCGGCAATGCAGGCCCCGATGCCAAAGTGGTCGATGCGATTCTGCGGCTCAAGCAGTCGGGCGAGCGCGAGGGCGCCGATTGGCAGACCGCGCTCGGCTGGTACAAAACGACGCTCGACGACTGGCGACAGCTCGATCAGAGCCTGTCGGACTTGAAGAAGGCCGGGCCGGGGTTGCAACTCACCAAGGTGCTGGTTGCCAGCGAGGGATTGCCGCACCTGCCCCATCATGCCGACGACCGCGGCTATCCGCACTTTTACCCGGAAACGTACTTTCTGCGCCGCGGTGACGTGAATCAGAAGGGCGACGTGGCGGCGCCGGGTTTCTTGCCCGTACTGTTGCGCGAAGGCGAAGATGGTACTCGGTGGCAGCCGGCGACTTCGGTCGACGCTTCGACAAAAAGCAGCTCTCGCCGCAGCCGCCTGGCCGCTTGGATGACCGACGCCGAGCACGGTGCCGGGCACCTGGCGGCACGCGTCATGGTCAATCGTCTCTGGCAACACCACTTCGGCCGCGGGCTGGTGGCCACGCCCAACGATTTCGGCTCGTCCGGCGAGCGGCCTACGCACCCGGAGCTGCTCGATTGGCTGGCCCAGGATCTTGTCGCCAATGGTTGGCAGCTCAAGCGGCTGCACAAGCTGGTCATGACCAGCGGCGTCTATGTGCAGTCGGCCGATTTCGACGAAGCACGGGCGAAGATCGACCGCGAGAACGCCTACCATTGGCGGCGCACGCCGCGCCGCCTGGAGGCCGAGGCGGTCCGCGACTCGATGCTGGCCGTGAGCGGGCTGCTCGATCCGGCCATGTACGGCCCCGGCACGCTCGACCAGAATATGCGCCGCCGCAGCGTTTATTTTTTCATCAAGCGCAGCCAGCTTATTCCGATGATGATGCTCTTCGACTGGCCGGAGCACCTGGTGAGCATCGGCCAGCGGGCCAGCACGACGATTGCACCGCAGGCCCTGATGTTCATGAACAGCCCGCAAGGCCGCCAATATGCCGAGGCGTTTGCCGGCCGGCTGAGCGATGTGGCCGAGGAGCAATTCGTGCCGGCGGCCTACGGTTTGGCCTTCGGCCGCAGGCCCGGCACCAAGGAACTGGCGTTGGCCGCGCAGTTTTTGGCGAAGCAATCGGCCGCCCATGCGTCGGCGGGTCGCAAAGACGCGAGTTCGGTGGCCAGGGCCGATTTCTGCCAGGCGTTGATGAGTATGAATGAGTTTATATATATGGAGTAGCAAGGACCAATGGCAACCGTCGAGCAATTGTCGCTGGCCCCGGAAGACCGGGTCGTGTTGTCGGGCATTCCGTGGGAAACTTACGCGCGTCTGCGCGATGGCGAAGAGAACTACCGTGTCCGCATGACTTACGATGAAGGGACCCTGGAACTGATGTCGCCCTCGCCCGACCATGAAGCGATCAAACGGTTGATCGGCCAGATGATCGAAGCCCTCACTGAAGAATTGCGCATCCCGCGGAGAAGCTTGAGCGCGACAACCTGGAAGCGGCCTGAGCTGGCCAAGGGACTTGAGGCCGACGAATGCTACTATGTTCTTAACCACCACCGCGTACGCGCACGCCGCAAGGTCGACCTGGCCGTCGACCCGCCGCCCGACCTGGTTGTCGAAGTCGAAATCAGCCGTAGTGCCGTCGGACGCCAGGCCATCTACGCCGCCCTGGGCGTGCCCGAAGTCTGGCGTTGGCGCGGCGAAGCTTTGACCGCCTGGTCGCTTGGCCCCGACGGGCAATACGTCGAACGCGAATACAGCTTGAACCTGCCCATGCTGCGCGTCAAAGACCTGGAACCGTTTCTCGACTTCGAGCGGAGCGTCGATGAATCCGCTTGGATTGCCGACTTCCGTGGCTGGGTGCGGCAGCGGTTTGCGACACCGTGATGGAGTGCATCGCCGTCGGGCCTCGCCTCGTGGCAAGCGGGCCGACGGGGCGATAGAATAGTGCCATCAGTAATCGGAGAAGCTCTCGCATGGCAACCGTCGAGCAATTGTCGCTGGCCCCGGAAGACCGGGTCGTGTTGTCGCGCATTCCGTGGGAAACCTACGCGCGGCTGCGCGAAGGCGAAGAAAACTACCGCGTCCGGATGACCTACGATGAAGGGACCCTGGAACTGATGTCCCCCTCCCCCGATCACGAAGCGATCAAACGGCTGATCGGCCGAATGATCGAAGCTCTCACCGAGCAACTGCGCATCCCGCTGAGAAGCCTGAGCGCCACAACCTGGAAGCGGCCTGAACTGGCCAAGGGACTTGAGGCCGACGAGTGCTACTACATTCTTAATCACCACCGCGTACGCGCACGCCGCAAGGTCGACCTGGCCGTCGATCCGCCGCCCGACCTGGTTGTCGAAGTCGAAATCAGCCGTAGCGCCGTCGGCCGCCAGGCCATCTACGCCGCGCTGGGCGTGCCCGAAGTCTGGCGATGGCGCGACGAAGCTTTGACTGCCTGGTCGCTAGGCTCCGACGGGCAATACACCGAACGCGAATACAGCTTGAACCTGCCCATGCTGCGCGTCAAAGACCTGGAACCGTTTCTCGACTTCGAGCGGAGCGTCGATGAATCCGCTTGGATTGCCGACTTCCGTGCCTGGGTGCGGCAGCAGTTTGCGACGCCCTAAGCTACCTGCCTACAGATTCTCTTCCCGCCTCAAGGATCCCACCCATGACCCGTAGACCAATACTGGCGGCGTTGCTCCTCTTTGCCGCCTGCGCCGGACCGGCCAGCGCACAGAAATGGACCCGCTTTCGCGGCCCGAACGGAACCGGCGTCAGCGATGCCGACAGCGTTCCGGCCCAGTGGACCGACAAAGACCTGAACTGGCGCGTGGCACTGCCGGGCATCGGACACTCGTCGCCCGTCGTCTGGCACGACCGCGTCTTTCTGACCAGCGCCTTCGAAGACAGCGCCACGCGGCTGGTGCTCTGTCTGCGCACCGACGACGGGCAAATCCTATGGCAGCACAAATATCCGTCGTCGCTGCACGCCAAGCACAAGTTCAACAGCTTCGCCTCCAGCACTCCATGCGTCGATGCCGACCACGTCTATTGCTGCTGGTCGACGCCCGACGAATATACGCTCATGGCACTCACTCACGACGGCGAGCAGGTATGGCGAAAGAACCTGGGGCCGTACACCAGCCAGCATAGCTGCGGTGTGTCGCCGATCGTCTACAAGGATCTCGTCGTGCTGGGCAACGATCAGGGCGACGAAAACCATCAAGGCACCAGCTCGGTGCTGGCCGTCGACCGCCGCACGGGCGAGCTGCGCTGGAAGCTCGACCGCCGCACGGCCACCGTGGCTTACTCCACGCCCTGCGTCTATCAGCCGGCCGGCGGCGAGCCGGAGCTGATCTTCAACAGCGAGTCGCACGGCATCACCAGCGTCGATCCCGCCAATGGCCGTGTGAACTGGGAGATCAACGTGTTCAACAAGCGCAGCGTCAGCTCGCCGGTGATCGCCGCGGGGCTGATCTTCGGCTCGTGCGGTTCGGGCGGAGGAGGCAACTACGTGGTGGCCGTGCGCCCGCCGGACGACAAAGGATCGTCGCCGGAAATCGCCTATAAGGTTGAAGACATCGCGGCCCCCTACGTGCCGACGCCCGTGGCCCTGGGCGAGCTCGTCTTTTTGTGGAGCGACAAGGGCGTTGTCGCCTGCCTGCGGGCGGCCACCGGCGAGAAGCTGTGGCAGAAGCGCGTGGGCGGCAACTATCACGGTTCGCCCGTCTGCGTGGCCGGGCGGCTGTATTGCCTTCGCGAGGACGGCGAGGTGACGGTGGTGGCGGCGGCGGAAGAATATGAGTTGTTGGGCCGCAACCCGCTGGGCGAAGAGAGCCGCAGCACGCCCGCCGTCGCCGACGGGCGAATGTATTTGCGGACGTACTCGCACCTGGTTTCCGTGGGCGGAAAGTAAAGAGGCGTCGGGCGTGAGGCTTCCGGCGCGCGTAAGGTGGGACCAGCGAGCTTGCGAGCGCCGGCCCACCGATAAGGACGTCGCTTTCGGTGGCTGGGGCAGAAGCTGGCCGGGTCGCGGTAGTGCAGTCCCCAAGACGCCGTCGGCCAGCGATGCCCCGGTGGTGCTGCTGCCTGGGCATCGCTGGCCGCAGGGCGTGTTGGCAAATCCAGCCGAGCCCGGCCAGCTTCTGCCCCAGCCACCGATTTCTGCCCGCGTGAAGTAGGGTGCGATTTGCAACCGCTTGCGTTTCAGACGGGATGTCTTTATCATAGGACCGGATAAGCGTAGCGGGATGACTTGTTGGTATCTGAGGGAACTTTGTCCATGGCGCGTGCGCCTCGAGATGTGACCGACGCCGAACTGGCGGTGCTGGAGGTGCTCTGGGACCGCGGCTCGGCCACGGTTCGGGAAATCGCCGAAAAGCTCTATGCCGGTTCGAGCACCTCGCAGCACGCCACCGTGCAAAAGCTGCTGGAGCGGCTGGAAGCCAAGAAGTGCGTCCGCCGCGAGCGCGGCAATTGGCCGCACACGTTTGAACCGGCCCTCGATCGCGAGGAGCTGATCGGCCGCCGGCTGCAGCAAACCGCCGACCGGCTGTGCGAAGGTTCGGTGCAGCCGCTGTTGATGCACCTGGTCAGGGCCGCGCGGCTTTCGGCCGAAGAACGCCGCGGCTTGCGAGATTTGCTCGATCAATTGGAGCTCAAGGGTGGGAAGCCGGTAAAGAAGCGGTAAATATAGGGTTCAGGGTTCAGGGTTCAGGGTTCAGGAGCTAGCGCTTCGTTTGGCACTTACGGTTTGGCGTTAGCTCCGCTTGCGCGTCGCTGAACCCTGAACCCTCGATGGTGTACCATGACGTGGCTTGTTACGACGGGACTGACCAACGCCTTGCTGGCCTCGCGTCGGCACCGCGCGTGGCGGTGGTCGAAAGCGCCGTCTCGCCGATGCTGTGGGGCGCCGGCCGGAATGCTTGCCTGCTGTTCCCCGCGGAACTGACGCGCCGCATCGACGCGGCTGCGTGCGACGCGCTGCTGCTGCACGAGCTGGCCCACTACGCGCGCAGCGATTGGCTGGTCCGCCTGTTGGAACTGGCGGTGCAGGTGCTCTACTGGTGGCATCCGCTCGTGTGGTGGGCGCGGCGCGAGATCGAGGCCGCCGAAGAAGAGTGCTGCGACGCTTGGGTGATTCATCAGGTCCAATCGCGGCGACGATATGCCGAGGCCCTGCTGACGACGCTCGATTTTCTCTGCGAGCCGCTGCAGCCCTTGCCTCCGGCGGCCTGCGGACTGGGTGCGGTGCCGCTCTTGCGGCGGCGCTTGACGCAGATTATATGCGGCGAGGTGGCGATTCAACCCTCGCGATGGGCCCGCGCGCTCGTTCTGACTGGGGCGGCGGTCGTACTTCCGCTTGGCCCGGCATTCGTCGGGCCGCAGCACGAAGCCTTGGCAGGTACATCTGTAGGGAACGCCCTCCGTGGCGTTCCGCGCGGCGGGACCGGCGCAAATCCCAACGAGGCGGAACGCCACAGGGCCCAGAGGGCGCCCCGTTCCCTACAGAGCCCGGTCCGCGCAAAGGACATAGCTCCGACATCGTCCAGCGGACCACGGCCAGCCTCGTGGTTTGTCGCTCGCGACACGTCGCCGCGGGTCGGCGCGGTGGTCTACGCCACGGCGGTTTCGCCCGATGGCCGCTACAAGCTGCAGGCCCGCACCGGCCATCGTGCCGCATTGGTCGACGTGGAGTCGGAAAAGTCGGTCGACCTGAGCACGTATCGCATCGTCTCGGCGTCGTTCTCGCCCGACGGCCGGTTTCTGGCGACGGCGCAGGAAGACGAAAGCGTGGTGCGTCTTTGGGACTGCAAAACGGCCGTCGTCCGGTCGCTGCTCAAGGGGAGCGAGTCGGCGCTGGTATCGGTCGCCTTTGCCCCTGACGGCGCGCGGGTGGCGGCCGGCGCGGCCGATGGCAGCGTGCTGGTTTGGAACATGGCTGATGAGGAAGTCGTAGCTCGATTGCTCCTGCACGAGGCGCCGGTGAGTTGTTTGCGGTGGACGAAACAGAGCGATCGTTTGGCGATCGCCTTGGGCACATGGTTGGACCGCGAGCTCTCGTCGCTCATCGTCTGGCGGCCGGCCGACGGCCGCGTCAGTGAAAACGTGTCGCTCGACAATCCGGCGGGCGCCATCGACTGGCTCACCGACCACAAGCTGATCGTGGCCGATTGGGGCGGCGAGGCCCGCGTGTGCGATCTGCGTTCGGGCCTATCGGTCGAAAGGCTCTGGCTGGGCAAAGATTTGGTTTCGGCTGCCGCCTTCTCGGCCGACTGTCCTTTGCTGCCGCGTTGGCAGGCCGCAAGATTCGGTGAAGGAGGCGATTGATGAACAGCGGGGAGAGGGAGAACGCCGATCGGCGGGCCATCGCGGTAGGGTGGAAAAAGCGAGCTTGCGAGCGCCGGCCCACCATTGGCGACGTCGATCTCGGTGGGCCGGCGCTCGCAAGCCTTCGGCACGCCGTTGCCGCCTGATTCGTCGGATAATGAAAAGCCGGCCAGCGAAAATTACCAATAACGCGGAGAAGCAACGCATGATCCCGACCATACCTATCGGTTGATCCGTGATACGTTCATCGATGAAATACCCGAGCTGAAAAAATGAGCGCTCGAAGACTATTCCATGCTCTGTTGTATGCTGTGGTTTTTTCGGTGCCGGCGGCTACCGCCGCGGCGGAGGAGGCAGGCGAGACGGAGCCGCTGACAGCCGGCCCTTTGCGCCATGCGCTTATCGTCTGCGGCTTGCCCGGCGACGCCGAGCATCGCGAACTGTTCGCGGAGACGATCGAGAAGCTGTACGCCGGCCTGACGACGCGGCTGGGCTTCGCGCCGGACAACGTGCTGGTTCTGTTCAGCGACGAAACGACCGACCAGGACGGGCCGGCGCTGCGGGCCAGCCGCGGCCCGGCCACGCGCGAGAAGCTGACGGAGACGGCCGCTGAGATCCAAGCCGCGCTCAAACCCGACGACGCCTTGTGGGTCTTCGTGTTGGGACACTCGCACTTCGACGGCCGATACAGCTCGCTGAATCTGCCGGGTCCGGATGTGAACCAGGTCGAGTTCGGCAAGCTCTTCGCGCCGGTGGCCTGTCGCGAGCTGGTGTTCTTCATCACCACGCCCGCCAGCGGTTTTTTCGTCAAGCCGCTCTCGGCCGCCGGGCGGGTCGTGATTGCGGCCACCGAAGCCGATGCCGAAGTGAACGAGACCATCTTTCCGCAGAAGCTGGCGACCGCGCTCGCCGGGCCGCCGGCGATGCCGGAGTTCGACGTCGATGGCGACGGCCGGGCGACGCTCTTCGACGCCTATCTTTGGTCGGCGCGTGAGACGGCCCAGGACTATGCCGGCGGCGAGTTGCTGGCCACCGAGCACTCGCTGCTCGACGACAACGGCGACGGCCGCGGCAGCGAAGTCCAGATGGATTATCTCAGCGAGGAGTTGGGCGGCCGGCTCCGCGCGGGCCGCAAGCCCGCCCCGCGCGCCGGCGACGGCGCACGCGCACGGTCGATCGATTTGCCCGTGCCCGAGCCCTCCAATGAAACTCCGGCGGCGACCGAAGAAGAATGACGGCGACTCACGTAGTCGCTGCACTTTCACGCCACAGCTCCTCAGGGCCGTTGTCGCAACGACCGTCGCGTGCGGTATAATTGCCAAGCATCATTACCCGTTGGAAATACACGATGAAGACCAGCGAACCGCATCTTGAGCCGCAAACCCCAACCGACGCCAACGGCCAGGCCGTCGACGATCGCCAGCAGTCGTTCGCCGAAACGGCCCTGAAGCTCGGCGGCAAGAGCGACGAAGAGGCCCGCCGCACCGGGGCCATCGACAAGGCCGACGACCAGGTCGAAGCTCTCTTCGCGCCGCAGTACCAAACGGCCGCCAGCCCGGCCCATCGCGCCGTGTGGGACGGTCACGTGCCCGTCGAGTTGTTCTCGTTCGAGCCGCCGGCCACGCCGCCGCACGTCGCCAAGGTGATGGATGACTCGCTGGCCGTCGTCCGGCGGCACCGCGAGGCCGGCACGCTGCAAGACGAGAACCGCAAAATCGCCAAAACGGTGCTCGATGAGTTGGGCGTCGCCGGATATTGGGGCCTGCTCGTCGACCGCGAATACGGCGGGTCGGGTTCGCCCTTCATGAGCTTTGCGCCCTTCCTGACGCGCATCGCCACGGTCGATCCGACCGTGGCGGGCATGGCCTCCGTACACGGCTGCATCGGCGGCGTCGATCCGGTGCGCACGTTTGGCACGTCCGAACAAAAGCAGCGGTTCCTGCCGCGCTTGGCCAGCGGCGAGAGCCTCTCGGCCTTCGCGCTCACCGAGCCGAACGCCGGCAGCGATCTGACGGCCCTCCGCACTCGTGCGGTGCTCGACGGCGATGACTACGTGGTCAACGGCGAAAAGCTGTTCATCACCAACGTGATTCCGGGCCGCACGGTCGGCCTGGTCTGCCTGATCGAGAACCGGCCCGCCGTGATCATCGTCGATTTGCCGCCGCAAGAGAACGAGCATTTTCAGCTCCGCAAGTACGGCCTCTACGCGCTGAAGCACACCAACAATCAAGGCATCCTTTTCCACAACTTCCGCGTTCCGGCAGCCAATCTGTTGAAGCCGACCCGCGGCGATGGGCTGACGATCGCCTATCACGGCCTGAACCTCGGCCGCATCGCCCTCTGCGCCACGGCCGCCGGCAGCATGCGGTTGATGCTGGCCAGCATGCTCCCTTGGGCGCATTTTCGCAAAACCTACGGCGCGGCGATCGACACGCGCGAGCTGGTCCGCCGCCGCATCGGACGCCTGGCCGGATTGATCGTCGCCGCCGACGCGCTGGTCGAGTGGTGCTCGGGCCTCATCGACCAGGGCTATCGCGGAGAGATGGAGTGCATCGTCGCCAAGATTTTCGGCAGCGAGGCCCAGAAAGAGGCCGCCGTCGAGCTGTTGATGAAAACGCACGGCGGCCGCTCCTTCCTGCACGGGCATCTCTTCGGCGACAACGTACACGAGTTCCTCGCTCCCTGCATCTACGAGGGCGAGGGCGAGATGCTGGGCATGGCGTTTTTCAAGTCGCTGGTCAAGCAGCACGGCACGAAGTTTTTCGAGCCG
Organism: Pirellulales bacterium; assembly: GCA_035533075.1. Lineage (NCBI taxonomy): Bacteria > Pseudomonadati > Planctomycetota > Planctomycetia > Pirellulales > Pirellulales bacterium. The sequence continues at coordinate 31,515 of DATLUO010000185.1, forward strand.
ATCGGCAAGGCGCTGGCCGCGGCCGGCATCAAAAAGCCCAACCTGCTCAACCCGGCTCACCTGGCCGTGCTGAAAGGGCCGTTATGGGAGTACTCGAAGTGGTACGTCGGCCAGCGATTCTCGGCGTCTCGGCCCACGCTGCCGCCGATGCCGCCGGCGCTGCGAGAACACGCCGAATTCGCCGCGGACTGGTTGCTGCGATCGCCGCTGGAGATCAGTGGTACGATGCGCAAGTATCAGCTTGCGTTGGCCGACCGGCAGTGCCGCATGGCCGAGGTTTCGCAACGCGTGCAGGACGCCATCGTCATTCTTTGCACGAGCCTCTACGCCGCGAGGAAAAACGACGAAGTCGTGCGCGCGGCGGCCGACGTCATCTGCCGAGACCTGCGCCGCAAGCTCACCGGCAGCCGACCTTCGGACCGCGACCTGCGGGCCGTCACCCGGCTGGGCGAGCAAGTTGTCGAAGGCCGCTTCAAGTCGATCGAGGGCCTGCCGACGGGCGAGATTCTGATGCCATATCCAAACGATTGAACTGATCCATGCGTTTCGAATACCGCACGTTCTGGCTGGCGAAAGACGCCGACGAGCCGACCCAATATCAAGATGCCTTCGATCTCGACTCCGAGTTGGGACGGGCGGCGATCGCCGACGGCGTCAGCTCGACGATCTTCTCAGGTCCGTGGGCCCGGCTGCTGGCGTTGGCCGCCGTGGCCGAACCACCTCCGCTCGAAGACAGTGCCGCTTTTCAGACCTGGATGGCCGAGAATCGGACCGCCTGGATCAACAACATCGATATCAGCAAGCTCACCTGGTATCAGCGGCCGAAAATGGCCGACGGGGCCATGACCACGCTGTTGTGGCTGGAGCTGCTGCCCGACGAGACGAACGACGAGGAACTGGCCACCCGCTATCAGCTCCAGGCGTATGCCATTGGCGACAGTTGCCTGTTTCACGTGCGCGATGAGGCGACGCTGTATTGGTTTCCGCTGGAAAGCTCGACCGAGTTCGGTCTCAATCCGGCCGTGGTGGCCAGCGTCGATCGGCAGCTCGACCACCTGCTGGAGTTCAAAGCGCGGTCGCAGGAGTGCTTGCCCGGTGATTTATTGGTGTTGACCACCGATGCGGTCGCACTGTGGGCGATCGAGCGGCACGAATCGGGCGAGGCGGTCGATTGGCCGCGGTACTGGGATCTGAGCGACGAAGAATGGCGCGCCGAGATTTTCGCCCTGCGCGACGCCAAGCAGATGCGCTTCGATGACAGCACGCTCGTGCTGCTGCGGGTGATCGAAGAGCGGCCGGCGCCGGTTGCCGGGCCAGTGGAGTTGGAACCGTTGGACGCGGAGAGCGTGTTGTCGGAGGAAACGGTTGTCGGCGAGGCGACGCCAGGCGAAGCAATGGCGCCTGATGAAACAACCGGGCCGGCGCTTGCATCGCTGACCGACGCCGTCGAGAATCATGAGACATTGCGGTTCGACGCGGCCGTGGCAGTAGGAATTGAGTCGCTCACGGAGGGCCCATTGGCAGAGGAAGGGAGTGAGCCGGAAAAACCGGCGGAGATGATTACCGACGAGGCCGCGGGCGACAGAGAGAGCAACGGTGACAATCCAATGGCATCTAAATTGCGGCCAAGCGACGAAACATCATCCCGGAATGAGCATCCATGAGAACTTGGCCAGGCCGGCCGTATCCGCTCGGCGCGACATGGGACGGCAACGGCGTCAATTTCGCCCTCTATTCCGAAAACGCCACCCAGGTCGAACTTTGCCTCTTCGATTCGGCAGACGATGAGAAGGAATCGCACCGCCTGGTGATGGAAGAGCAAACCGACATGGTCTGGCACGCCTTTCTGCCGGACGTCAGGCCCGGACAGCTTTACGGTTTCCGGGTCCACGGTCCCTACGAGCCGAGCCAGGGGCATCGCTTCAATCCCAACAAGGTGCTGCTCGATCCCTACGCCAAAGTCATCGGCCGCGAGGTGCGGTGGAGCGATGCGATGTGGGGCTACAAGCTGGGCGATGCCCAAGCCGATCTGTCGTTCGACAAGCGCGACAACGCGGCCTTCGCTCCGCTGGCGGCCGTCGTCGATCTGGCCTTCACCTGGGGCGACGACCGCCCGCCCAACGTGCCGTGGCACAAAACGCTGATCTACGAGCTGCACGTGAAGGGCTTCACCCGGCTCCATCCCGACGTCGACGACCGGCTGCGTGGAACCTATTCGGGCCTGTCGTCCGAGGCGGCGCTGAACTATCTGCGCAAGCTGGGCATCACGGCGGTGGAACTGCTGCCGGTACACTACTTCCTCGACGATCGGCACCTGGTCGACCGGGGCCTGTCGAACTACTGGGGCTACAACACGCTGGGCTTCTTCGCGCCGGCCGGACGCTACTCCGCGGCCGACACGCCGCTCGACACCGTGCGCGAGTTCAAGACGATGGTCCGCAATCTGCATTCGATCGGCGTGGAGGTGATCCTGGACGTGGTCTATAACCACACGGCCGAAGGGAACCAGATGGGGCCGACCTGCTCGTTTCGCGGCATCGACAACGCGGCGTACTACCGCCTCAGCCCGGACGACCCGCGGTACTACACGGATTTCACCGGCTGCGGCAACACCTTCAACATGCGCAACCCGCGCGTGCTGCAGCTCATCATGGACAGCCTCCGCTATTGGGTCACCGAAATGCACGTCGACGGGTTCCGCTTCGATCTGGCCAGCACGCTGGCCCGCGAGCTGCACGAGGTCGACAAGCTGGGCGCGTTTTTCGACATCATCCATCAAGACCCGATCATCTCTCAGGCGAAACTCATCGCCGAGCCGTGGGACCTGGGCGCCGGCGGCTATCAGGTGGGCAACTTTCCGATCTTGTGGTCGGAATGGAACGGGAAATACCGCGACTGCGTCCGGAAGTTCTGGAAGGGCGACGCGGGCATGGTCTCGGAATTCGCCACGCGCTTTACCGGCTCCAGCGACCTCTATGAATGGAGCAGCCGCCGGCCGCACGCCAGCGTCAATTTTATCACCTGCCACGACGGGTTCACGCTCGACGACCTCGTCTCTTACAACGAAAAGCACAACGAAGCCAACGGCGAAGAGAATCGCGACGGCGCCAACGACAACCAAAGTTGGAACTGCGGCGTCGAGGGGCCGACCGACGACCCCGAAATCCGCGCGCTGCGAAACAAGAAAAAGCGGAGCATGCTGGCCACGCTGCTCTTCTCGCAGGGTGTGCCGATGATTCTGGCCGGCGATGAACTCGGCCACACGCAGAACGGCAACAACAACGCCTACTGCCAGGACAACGAGATCACCTGGATCCATTGGGATCTCAGCGACGAGCAGAAAACACTGCACGAGTTTGTGCAGAAGTGCATCGATCTGAACCGCCACGAGCCGGTCTTCGGCCGGCGGCGGTTCTTTCATGGCCAGGGCATCCAAGGCGGCGAGGCGCCCGACATTGCCTGGTTCGACACGTCGGGCAACGAGATGTCGGAAGAAGACTGGAAGACCAGTTTCGTCCGTTCGTTTGGCGTGGAGCTCTATGGCCAGTCGATCGACGTCGACGAGCACGGCGAGGAGATCCACGGCGACACACTGTTGATCTTGTTCAACGCCGACCACGCCACGCAGATCGACTATGTGCTGCCCGCCCTCGAAGCGGGGCAAAGTTACGAGTTGGTGCTCGACAGCGCGCGGGCCGACGAAGGCGGGCCGCGCCCCGTCATCGAGCCGCACTATCAGCTTGCGCCGTGCTCGCTGGCCTTGTTCCGGCTGGTCGAGCCGCCTGCGGAAGCGAGTATCCTGTCGCGGAGCACGGCGTAGGGTGGGACCAGCGAGCTTGCGAGCGCCGGCCCACCATCGCCGCAATTTTGGATTTTGGATTTTGGATTTTGGATTCCGCCAATCCAAAATCCAAAATCGTGGTGGGCCGGCGCTCGCAAGCTTCGCTGGTCCCACCCTACTGTCGTAAATCTCTGCCCTGATTGCCTAAAGTCCGTCCCTGGCCAGGAGGCCGACGAAATTTGCGCATCTGGGCTGTGGCCGCCACTCAAACACTGCTACAATCGGTGGACCTAAAAATGAAACACCAGGGTGGCGAAACGTCCAACGCTGGGCTGAGAGAGCAACGTCTCGATGGCAACGGGTTCCAAACAATCCTCCAGGGCAAGGCCGAAGGCCATCGTATCACTCCCCGCAGCACCTCGCACGCGCAGCAAGCTCGTCCGTCGCGAGCCCGAGCCGCCGCGCCCCGCCGCGCGGAAGTTGCCGCTTCCCAGTTCGGTCAACCGCGGCCGCATTCTTTGGCCCTACGTCATCAGCATCGGCCTCTATCATTTGTTTGCGCTGTCGGCGCTGGTTCCCTGGTTGTTCAGTTGGACCGGCGTCGTTCTGGCCGTGGCCGGGCTGTACGTCTTCGGAACGCTGGGCATCAATCTCTGCTACCACCGCCTGTTGACGCACCGCGGCTTCAATTGTCCCCCTTGGCTGGAGCATGCCTTGGCGCTGCTCGGCGTCTGCTGTTTGCAAGACACGCCGGCCCGTTGGGTCGCCGTACATCGCCTGCACCACCAGCATTCTGATGAGGAACCCGATCCGCATAGTCCCCTGGTCGCCTTCCTGTGGGGCCATATCGGTTGGCTGATGGTGGAAAACCGCCAGGTGAACAGCGTGCTGACCTACGACCGTTACGCGCGCGACGTGCTCAAGGACCCGTTCTACTTCGCCTTCGAGCGCAACCTGCTGTGGGTCTGGGTGAACCTCGTGCAGTGGCTGGCGTTCTTCCTGCCCGGCTTGGCCATCGGCTGGTCGCAGGGAACCTCGGCGGACGGCGTGCGGTTCGGGCTGAGCTTGCTGGTGTGGGGCGTGTTCGTCCGCACCGTGGCGGTGTGGCACATCACCTGGAGCGTGAACTCGGCCACGCACATGTGGGGCTATCGCAACTACGAGACCGACGAGAACAGCCGCAACAATTGGCTGGTGGCGCTCATCAGCAACGGCGAAGGCTGGCACAACAACCATCACGCCGACCAGCGCAGCGCGGCGCACGGGCACCGCTGGTGGGAGTTCGACGTCACCTACCTCACCATCTGCCTGCTGGAAAAGGTCGGCCTGGCCAGCGACGTCGTGCGGCCAAATCAGAAGCTGACCGAGGCTTGAGGCCCTTTCATTCGTCGATTGATGAATGGCAGGCGGTGGCTGGGGCAGAGCTTGGCCGCTACCTTCAGAACACGCTCTGCCCTAGCCACCGCAGGAATCTTGGCGATCCATCGATCATCAGGACCACGACCTCGCCCACGTTGACTTTTTGCGCCACACTACGGTAAAATCCGATTCATAAAGAATCGTTGATGGATGGCGAGGCTTGCTCATCCGGGGTCTGCGTTTGCGAACCAATAAAGGAGGCCAAGCATGTGGCGAATCGAAGCGGGAACGACGCAAAAATACTGCGATGGAATGAGCCGGCGGAGCTTTGTGCAGCTTGGCGTGGCCGGAATGGCATCCGTCGGTTTTGCCGACGTGATGCGGGCCCAACAGGCGTCCGCCGCTGCCGGCGGCACTGCCAAGGATACCTCGGTCATCCTTCTTTGGCTCGACGGCGGACCAAGCCACATGGACCTCTATGACATGAAACCGGAGGCCCCAGCCGAATATCGCGGCCTCTGGCGGCCGATTCCCACGAACGTGCCGGGCATGGAGGTCACCGAGCTCTTCCCCTTGCAGGCCAAGGGGGCCGACAAGTTCTCGATCGTCCGTTCGCTGCACCACGACACGGGCGACCACTTTGCCGGCGGGCACTGGATGCTCACCAGCCGCGGCGGGGCCAGCGGCGCCGACACGGCCGGCCGTTATCCGTCGATCGCTTCCATCGCCACCAAGTTGACCGGTGCCCGCCGTGCGGCGATGCCGCCCTACGTGGCCGTGCCTTACGCCGCCAGCATCGGCCTGCGGCCCGGCTATTTTGGCGCCAACTACCTGGGCATCGAGCACAATCCGTTCGAGACCGAGGGAGATCCGAATGCCGAAGGCTTTCAGGTACACAACATTCGCCCACCGGCCGCCATGACGATTGATCGCCTGGGCGATCGCCGCACCCTGCTGGGTGATCTCGACCGTTTCCGCCGCGAAGTCGATCGGACCGGCGCGGTCGATGCGATGGACCGCTTCCAGCGAGACGCCTACGACTTGGTGGCCGGTTCAGCGGCCGCGAAGGCCTTCGATCTAAATTCCGAAGATCCGAAGCTTCGGGAGTTTTACGGGCGGCACAACTGGGGTCAAAGCGTACTGTTGGCCCGACGGCTGGTTGAGGCCGGCACGACGTTCGTCACCGTCCACTTCGGCGGCTGGGACCATCATTGGAACCTGCAGCAGGGCATGGAGAGTTACCTGCCGATCGTCGATCGGGCGGTGGCGGCCTTGTTCGAAGATTTAACGCAGCGGGGCCTGTACGAAAAGGTGTTGGTGGTGTTATGCGGCGAGTTCAGCCGCACGCCGCGGATGAACAATGGCGGCAACGGCGGGCCGCCCTTGAGCATGGGCACGCCCGGCCGCGATCATTGGGGCAACTCGATGTTCTGTGTGTTGGGCGGCGGCGGTGTGAAAGGCGGGCGGAGCGTCGGCTCGACAAACCGTTTGGGCGAAGTGCCGCTTGACCGGCCGCTGGAGCCGTGCGACTTGCACGCCACGATCTATCACGTGCTGGGCGTCGATCCGAAGGTCAGCTTCTTGAACCACGCCGGCCGCCCCGTGCCTGCCATCGACCGCGGCGAAGTGATTCACGAATTGTTCTGATGATCGTCGGTCCGGACGCAGTTGATGGGGAAGAACAGCAAGCATGTCGGATATTTTGATCGTCGGCGGCGGCGTGATCGGCTTGTCGCTGGCGTATGAGTTGGCGGGCAACGGCGCTCAGGTACGCGTGGTCGATCGCGGCCCGCTTGGGCGCGAAGCTTCATGGGCCGGGGCCGGCATCCTGCCCCCAGCCGCCTCGCGGCGCCAAGGCGGTCCCTACGCCGAGTTGCAGCGGATCAGCGGCGAGCTGTATCCCCGCTGGTCGGCACAATTGCACGAAGAGACCGGCGTCGACAACGGATACCGCCAGTGCGGCGGAATCTACCTGGCCACCGACGATGCACAAGAGCAGCAGCTTCATTCCTGCGCGGGCCAATGGCGACAACAAGGCATTCACGCCGAACCGCTCGACGCCCGCGGCCTGGCCGAGCGTGAGCCGGCGCTCGCCGGCGGCCAGGCCCGCCGGCGGCTGCGTGCCGCGTGGTGGCTGCGAGACGAGGCCCAGGTGCGTAATCCGCGACACCTGAAAGCGTTGGCCTTGGCCTGTGCGCGACGCGGAGTGGAGCTCTGCGCCGGCGTGGCGGTCGAAGGGTTTCGAGTGGCCGGCCAGCGGGTCACGCACGCCGTCAGCTCGCAAGGCGACCTGCCGGCCAGCCAGATTTGCATCACCAGCGGGCCTTGGTCAAAGGGCCTTCTCAGCCGGCTCTCGGTAGAAGTGCCGATGCGTCCGGTGCGCGGACAGATGGTGCTCTTGTCGTCGGCCCGGCCGATGTTGCGGTCGATCATCAACGTCGGCCCGCGCTATCTCGTGCCCCGCCCCGACGGCCGCATTCTCGTCGGCTCGACGGAAGAAGACGCCGGCTTCGACAAGCGCACGACCGCCCAGGCCATCGCCGGGCTGATCGCCTTTGCCATCGACCTTGCGCCGCCTCTGGGCGAGCTGACCATCGAACAATGCTGGGCCGGTCTGCGGCCCGGCAGCCACGACCACGTTCCTTACCTGGGCCGCGTGCCCGGCTGCGACAACGCCTTTGTCGCCACCGGGCACTACCGGCATGGCCTGCAACTCTCGCCGGCCACGGCCGTCGTGCTCGGCCGATTGATGCTCGGCGGCGATCCGGGCATCGATCTGGCGGCGTTTCGCGTCGATCGCGCGTGAGTAGTATGGTCCAGAAGAAACCGCGCGGCACCCGGCCCCGCCTCGAAACCGGCAAGGCCCAGGTCGTCGCGTGTTCGATGTCGCAGGAACAACGCGCGCCGCAGGAGCAGCTCGTCGCACGATATGAACGACTCCGGTCGCAGAGGATCGACCCGGCGGTGGATAACGCGCTGGCGATCACGACCGACGGTCGGAAGCTGGCGCTGGAAGCACGCCTGCTCGACGGTTCGGCACCGGATTTTCCCGAATCGAAGGTCAACGCGCTCGTGGAAAAACGTGGTGGAACTCTGGTATCGCTCAGCCGGGCGCCGTTCGACTCAACTTGTCTTCTGCGACCTTGGCGTGCATGCCACGAGGTCGGGCTACTGCGTCTACGACGATCTCGTGGAGAAACTCCGCGCCCGCGGAATTCCGGCTGCGGAAATCGCCGCGATCGGCGACGCTGACAACGCCATCCGTCACGGCAATCGCTCCGACGCGAGTAAGAGCGTGTACGTCTGCTGCAAGCTGTCGAAAGAACAGCTCTGGGGGCAGATTCGCGACGAAGGGGCTGGGTTCAACCCCGACGACGTGCCGGATTGCACCGGTCCGGAAAACCTTGAGCTTCCTTCGGGGCGTGGGATCATGTTGATGCGTGCCTTCATGTCGAGAGTCGAATACAACGATCGCGGCAATCGCGTCGTGATGGGGAAGTATCGGGCGGGGGATGCGGCCTGACGCGCCGCCTTCCTCCCTTGCGGAGCGGATCCTTTTGGAGCATGCTGTAAGGGACTGCCGCTTTCCGGCGAACTCGGCTACGCTCTAGAATTCTGGAGGATCCGGCGAGGACTGCATGCCTTTCCCGAACCCGGTACCGCAGATTTTCCCCGAAAACCTGCTCACGGGTGTTTTGCCCGGCGGTGAGGAGCGGCGTTGGTGGGTGGTCCATACCAAGGCACGGCAGGAGAAGGCCATTGCCCGCAACCTGCTGGCGCAGTCGATCCCGTACTTTGCCCCGCAGACCGAAAAGACCACGCTCGTGCGCGGGCGCAAGCGGCGCTCCTTCGTGCCCGTGTTCAGCGGCTATGTCTTTTTGTACGGCAGCGAGTCGGAGCGATACCGGAGCCTGACGACGAACCGCGTGGCCCAAGTGATCAAGGTCGATGACCAGCAGCAGCTTCGACAGGATCTCGCCTGCGTGTGGCGGATGATCGAGTCGAAAGTGCCGTTGACGGTTGAAGGCCGGCTGGCTGCTGGCAAGCTGGTGCGCGTGCGCAGCGGGGTACTGGCAGGCATCGAAGGGGTCGTGATGGAACGCCGTGCGAAATGCCGCTTATTGGTGGCAGTTCACATGTTGCAGCAGGGCGTCTCAGTCGCGATCGACGATTTCATGCTGGAGCCGATTTGAGCGGCGGGCGGCACCTGGCGACGCGGTCGCACCCCCCGGTGCATCACCTGCGAATCGCAGGATCTCTTTTCAAATGCTTGACAGCGTCGGAGTCGTCAACAAGACTGGAACGAACTCACCCGAGGTAGGGCGTTTTTCCTCGGTGTCCGTCGAGAGGCGGGCGGGGACGTCACTCGACGGGGACGGAGTGCGCGCCGACCGCAGCGACGTATGACGGCTTTCGCATAGCCGCCACCAGACACCCAATGCCGCACATGACCGAAGACATCGAAATCCAGCATCCCGAGCTTGACGAGTCCCCATCACTGCCGTCGATCAACTGGCTGGGCGTGCTCGAGATCGGCTGGCGGCACAAATCCTTGCTGGCCCTGGGGATGGTGGCGGCGCTCAGCTTGGGGGGGCTCTACTATTCGCAGCAAACGCCGCTCTTCGAATCGGCGGCGCGCGTGCTCATCGTGCGGAAGCGGCCTGAGACCGTCACGGGGAACCAGGCGCAGATGTCGGAGTTCGAAGACTACGTCGCGACACACCGACTGTTGATTCAAAGCCCGCTGATCATCGAGCGGGCCGTGAAAGAGGACCGTCTGCAATCGCTGCAGACGTTCGGGCAAGAAAAGGGCGACGTCGCCGGGTCGATCATCCGCATGCTGAAAGCCGAGCAAATCTCGAACGACAAGGGCGTCAACGCCAGTAACGTGCTGCAATTGGTCTTTCGTGGACCTGTTGCCGAGGAGTGCGGCGTGGTCATTAACGCCGTTCTCAACAGCTACCAGCAGTTTCTCGACGAAACGTACCGCGATGCCAGCGAAGACACCGTAAAGCTGATCACCCAAGCCAGGGACATGCTGGAGACCGACATCTCCGAGCAGGAAAAAGCCTACCGTAAGTTTCGGCAGAACTCGCCGCTGGTGTCTTACGGCAAGGGCGACGAGAACAACCCTCTTTACTCGCGGTTGGCGCTGATCGAATCGCAACGTTCGACGCTTCTGATGCGGCAAGTGCAATTGGAAAGCGACCTGGCGACGATCACCGAAGCCGAGCACGCGCACCGGGCCGAGGAGGAAATCTTGGCCCTCATTTCCGATCTGTCCGCCGCGCGGCACGAGGCTGACGCCGAGCGTGGAAAGTCGACGCTGACACTGCAGGAGCAACTGTTTCCACTGTTGCAGGAAGAGCAGCGATTGCGCCAAGACTTCGGTTACGGGCCGAATCATCCGTTCGTTCGATCGGTGCGCGGCCGTATCGAAGCCACGCGCCGCTTCTTCGTGCTCCCGCCGGCAGCCCACAGCAAGGCCGACGATGCGGACGGCATCATCAAAGGGGCGAGCCCCGCCGAACTGGTAGAGTCACACGTGGCGCAACTGCGGCGCGAGTTGGAGCGGGTCAAAGCCAACCAGCGGACATTGGACGAGCTTTTCAAGAACGAGCACGAGGCTGCGCAGGAGTTGACCCACTACGAATTGCAAGAAGAGGAATTCCAGCGTGATATGCAGCGGACCCAGACCCTGTACGACGGAATCATCAGCAAGATGCAGGATGTGAACATGGTCAAGGATTACGGGGGAGTGACCGCTCGCGTCATCGCGCCGGCGGGAATAGGCGAAAAGGTGGCCCCGAATCCCAAGTCGATCTTTGCGGCCTGGATCTTCGCCGGACTGCTGGCCGGGGGCGGCATGGTCTACCTGGCGGAAATGCTCGATACGAGCTTCCGCACCGCGGATGAAATCCGCCAGCGGCTGGGCCTGACGGTGGTGGGGCACATCCCGTTCGTTCAACCGAGCGAGAAAACCGTGCAGCGGATCGCCGACCGCGGCGAGGTCGTGAGCCCCACGGTCTGCACATATTACGAGCGGCTGTCGCATGCGGCCGAGGCCTTCCGCGGCGTGCGCACGGCTTTGTATTTCAGCAGCCGCGGGGCCGAGCACAAAGTGTTGCAGGTCACGAGCCCGAGGCCGGGCGACGGCAAGAGCACGATGGCCAGCAACTTGGCAGTCTCGATCGCGCAGTCTGGAAAACGCACTTTGCTGATCGATGCCGACCTGCGAAAGCCGACGCAGCACAAGATTTTCGGACTCTCGAAAGTGGTGGGACTTTCGTCGGTGATCGGCTTACAGGCGGAGCCGGCCGACGCCATCCAGCAAACCGCGGTGGCGAACTTATGGCTGCTGGCGTGCGGGCCGATTCCACCCGACCCGGCCGAGTTGCTCTCGTCACCCCGCCTGGCGGAACTGTTGCAGATGTTCCGTGAACAGTACGACTATGTGATCATCGACACGGCGCCCGTGCTAGCGGTCACCGATCCGTGCGCCGTCGCCCCGCGTGTCGATGGGGTGATGCTGGTCATCCGCATCGCGAAGCACGCTCGAACCGACGCCTTGCGCGCCACGAGGATCCTCAACACGCTCGACGCCAACGTCCTGGGCGTGGTGGTCAACGGCAACGCCGAGGCGCGCTCGAACTACGGTCGCAGGCATGGATATGGCGGTTACGGATACGGGGGTTACAAGTACGCCGGATACCGGTACGGCGGTTACGGCGGCTACGGATACGGCGAATCCGAGGCGTACCGTGACGGGGGCGACGAAAGCGTCGCGGCCAGCAAGGCCGCGGATCTGCTACTGTTGGCTGGCGGAAATCAATGCGAGGACGGCGACGCGAAGGGCACGGCCCTCGCCTCGAACGGCCACGCGCCTCCGAAGCCCGCGGGCGACGGATAACCGCTCATCACTCTCCCTTTGCCTCCCTTGGTCGATATTCACTGTCACTTGCTGGCCGGGCTCGACGATGGTCCGCGCACCGACGACGACGCGTTGGCCATGTGCCGCATGGCCTACGAGGAAGGCACCCGCTTGATCTCGGCCACGGCCCACCAGAGCGAAACTTGGCCCGAAGTCACACCCGAACGCATCCGGCGAGCCACCCGGCGCCTGCAGCTCCAGCTTGCCGAGGCCCAAATTGAATTGAGCGTATTCCCTTGTGGCGAGGTGATGGTTCACCCGGAACTGGAAGAGTCGTGCGCCGTCGGCCGGCTGCTGACGATCGCCGACGCGGGACGCTATCTGCTCGTCGAAATGCCGCACCATTTGTACGTCAACCTGGGCGGCATGGTCGAAAGCTTGTGCGCGACGGGCGTGCGTCCGATTCTGGCGCATCCTGAGCGATGTCCGGATCTGTTGCATGGGAGCGGTGAGATCGAAGGTTTGATCGAGGCGGGATGTCTGGTGCAGGTGTCGACCCACAGCATTACCGAACCGGGCAGCCGGCGCGACGAACGCGCACTGAGAAGCTGGTTTGAACGCGACATCCCGCATGTGCTGGGGTCCGACGGCCATTCCCCGCGCCGCCGCCCGCCGCGCATCCGCGCGGCCTACGAACGAGTTACCCGCTGGGCAGGGTCCGACGTCGCCGATCGCGTGGCCCGCGCCAACGGGGCAGCGATCCTGCGTGGTTTGCCCTTGTGTGTGCCGGAACCCAAGGCCGCCCGCCGGCGCTGGTTTTGGCGCACGAAGACAGAAACTCACGCAAGGCCGCAAAGACCCTGATGTCCACCCTACTTGCCATCCTGATCATTGCCTTCCTGTCGAGCGTCGTGGCCACGCTTGGCGTAAGGAGGGTTGCCCACCGCGTGGGGCTCACCGATCGTCCCGATGCGCACCGCAAGGTCCAACGAGAGCCGATGGCCTTGGGCGGCGGTGTGGCCGTTTTTGTCGGTCTGCTGACCGCCTTGGCGGTGCTGGCCGTGACGCCAAACCGCTTCCGCGACCCGTTTCTCGCGGGCGGCGGTGAGCTGTGCTGGCTGCTGACGGCCTGCCTGGTCATCGTGGTGGTGGGCTTGTTGGACGACCGCTTCAACCTGCGCGGCCGACACAAGCTGCTGGGCCAGGTCGCCGCGGCAATGATCTTAGTGCCGGCTGGCTTTACGATCCACAAGTTGCGCATTTTCGACTCGAACGTCGACTTGGGTTTGCTCTCGGTTCCCTTCACGCTGTTCTGGCTTTTGGGCGCGATGAATTCGCTGAACCTCATCGATGGCGTCGATGGCTTGGCCAGCAGCATTGGAGCGATTCTATGCATTGCAATTGCCGGCTTGTGCCTGCTCACCGGGCACCCGTCCGAAGGCATTGTGGCCTGGGCCTTCGCCGGCAGCCTACTGGGGTTTCTCTGCTTCAATTTCCCGCCGGCGAGCATCTACCTAGGCGACGCGGGCAGCATGCTGATCGGCCTGGTGGTGGGCGCGTTGGCCATTCGTGCCTCGCTGAAAGGGCCCGCCACGGTTGCTCTGGCCGCTCCGCTGGCGGTCTGGGCCATCCCGATCTTCGACATCACCGCGGCGATCCTGCGGCGGAAACTGACGGGCCGCAGCATCTACACCACCGACCGCGGACACCTGCACCATCGGCTGCTGGCTTTGACGGGCAACAACACGCTGGTCGTGGGCATCGTCGCCGTGGCCTGCGCGGTGACGTGCGTCGGCGCGGCCTTGAGCATGCACTTCGATAACGACCTGCTCGCTTTCGCCGCGGTCGCGCCGGTGGCGGGCATTTTCGTGGCGACGCGCGCGTTCGGGCACGTCGAGCTGCTGCTGGTGGCGAATCGCATGAAGACCCTCGGCCAGTCGATGTTGCGACCCATCTCGGAACGCGGCGACTGCATGATTGAGTCGTCCTCAGTGCGTTTGCAGGGCAATCGTCCCTGGGACCAGCTCTGGACGTCTTTGACGGAGTTTGCCGACAAGCTGAGTCTCTACGGTATTCGCCTCGACGTGAGCTTGCCCGCCGCGCAGGAAGATTTCCACGCTTCTTGGCAGCGCCCCTCAGGCTGCAGCCCGCAGGAACTGTGGCGGACCGAGATCCCGCTGTTTGTCGGAACCCAGGTCATCGGCCGTCTGGCGGTGTCCGGCAAGCGCGAGGACGGTTCGTCGTGCGAGTACATCGAGCGACTGATGGATCTTCTGGAGCCCTTCGAAACGCAATTGGTGGAAATGGCCGGGGCAGGGGCCCGTCGTCTGGAACTGGAACCAGTTGGCTTTTAACTTATCCCTTCCTCAGCCCTCATTTAATATGCACAACGATCTTATCCTGGTGGCCGGCGGCGGCGGCTTCATTGGAGGCCACCTTGTGGGCGCCTTGCTGCGGCAAGGCCACGCACGCGTTCGCGCCGTCGACATCAAGCCGCTCGACGAGTGGTACCAAGTGTTCGACCAGGTGGACAATGTCACCGCCGACTTGAAAGACGCCTGGGTTTGCAAAAACGCTTGTCTGGACGCTACCGAGGTCTACAATCTGGCGGCCGACATGGGCGGGATGGGCTTCATCGAAAACAACAAGGCCCTCTGCATGCTCTCGGTGCTGATCAACACTCATTTGCTGATGGCTGCGAAGGAGGCGGGCGTGCGACGGTATTTCTATGCCAGCTCGGCCTGCGTCTACAACGCCGACAAGCAGCGCTCGGCAGACGTAACGGCCTTGAAAGAGGATGACGCGTACCCGGCCCTGGCCGAGGACGGCTACGGCTGGGAGAAGCTGTTTTCAGAGCGAATGTGCCGCCACTTCCGCGAGGATTTCGGCATGGTAACGCGCGTGGCGCGGTTCCACAACGTCTACGGTCCGCACGGCACTTGGAAAGGCGGCCGCGAAAAGGCCCCCGCCGCAGTCTGCCGTAAGGTTATCGACGCGCTGGCGACGGGCAAGCACGAGATTGAAATCTGGGGGGACGGTCACCAGACCCGCAGCTTCATGTACATCGAAGATTGCTTGCTTGGCATCGAGCGGATCATGGCCAGCCCGATCGAGGAGCCGATCAACCTGGGCTCGAGCGAACTAGTGTCGATCAACGGTCTGGTTGATCTGGTCGAAGACATCGCCGGAGTGCGACTGAAGCGCAGGTACAACCTGTCCGCCCCGAAGGGCGTAAAGGGTCGCAACAGCGACAACACAAAGATCCGCGAATACCTCGGCTGGGAACCAAGCACCCGGCTGCGCGACGGCCTGGAGCGGACTTATGCCTGGATTTACGACGAGTATCACGCCAACAACGGCGTCCGCGTCCGAGAGGCGGTCACAAGCGCTCTATAGGGAACGCACTCCGTGGCGTTCCGCGAGGCGCCTCGAAATCACCATGAAAAAGCTGCTTTACATTTGCGATTGGCTTCCGCCCGATTTCGGGGCCGTGGGACAATACAGCCTCGGTTTCGCGCGCCAGCGGGCTGCCGCGGGCGACGATGTCGTGCTGGCCGGGCTGTCGTCCACGTCCGAGTGGGCCGAAGTCGAACACTTGGGCGCCGGAAGGCTGACCGTTCTGCGCTTCAAAGCGGAGACGTACGACCGCGGCGATCTGCGCAGGCGGGCCTGGTGGACGACCAAGGTGAACCTGCGCCTGCTGTGGCGGCTGCGCAGGCATCTCTGGGGAGCGGACGAAGTGCTGTTCACGGGCAGCCCGCCGTTCCTGCTCCATTTTCTGGCTCCCTTAAACGTGCTGTTGCGCAAGCGGCTCGTCTACAGGATCACCGATTTCCACCCCGAGTGTCTGATGGCGGGCAGGGACCGCGTGCGTTTGCCGCTCAAGGCCTTCCACCGCCTGACGGTCGCCTGGCGCAAGACCATCGGGCGCTTCGAGGTGCTGGGCGAGGACCAGCGGCGGCGGCTGCTGGAAATCGGCATCCCTGCCGATCGAATCGAGTTGAAGCGCGATCCCTCTCCGGTCGAGGTGCGTCCCGAAACGATGCCTCTCGAGCGTCCGGGTAGTTTGGCCGGTTACGCGGTGCTGCTCTACTCGGGCAACTTCGGCGTGGCCCACGACCATGAAACGTTCATCGATGGCTATCGGCTGCACCATATTCAAGGCACGGGCCGCGTCGGCTTGTGGCTCAACGCCACCGGGGCCAAGGCGGACTTGGTCGAGCGCCTTTTGCGCGACGCGGGCCTGCCCGTGCATCGCAGCCGGCCGGTGCCGCTGGACGAGCTGTCGCGGCTGCTGGTGACGCCCGACGCTCACCTGATCACCCTGCGCGATGCTTTCGTGGGGTACGTCCTGCCCTCGAAGGTCTACGGCTCAATCGAGTCGGGCTGCGATGTGCTCTACGTGGGCAGCGCCGAGTCCGACGTCCACCTCTTGTGCCACGAAGCGTTGCCGCCGACGGCGTATCATCAGGTACCCACCGGGCGGCCCGATCTGGTTGCGGCCGCCTTGGAATTTCTGGCGGACCGGGCGCTGGGGCCTGTCGGCAGAACGTCTGGTCGACGAGGTCGGCTCGCGGTCGGCGCAGGCAGCTCTGAACAATCGCACTTCGCGGGGTATACCGATCGTTGAGCGTTATGTCCGACCGAGCGCGTGGCCTGGGACAGTCGTGATAAAGATCGAACTTCTTCGCGCGCATGAGCTATCTGATTCGCTAAAGAGCGACTGGGCTCGGATTCAGGAAGCTCACGCGGAATTCGACAGCCCATATTTTCGGGTCGAATTCACCGATGCCGTCGCCGCCGTCCGAGATGATGTCTGGATTGCGGTACTGGAACAGGCCGGGCAGCCGGTTGGCTTTTTTCCCTTTCACCGGGACCGATCCGGCGTTGGTTGGCCGGTAGGGGCCGGGATGTCGGATTTTCACGGCGTGATCGCTCACCCTGACCTTCTCTGGCGGCCGAACCAACTGATTCGGGATTGTGGTTTGAAGGAATGGAAGTTTCACGCGCTGGTCGTGTCGGACGAGCGTTTCGCTTCGTTCGCAGACTCGACCGGCGGCTCGCCTTTCATCGACGTTTCGCAAGGATTTGAAGCATACGCGAACGAGCAGCGCCGCCGCGGCTCGCGGGTAGTCGACCGACTGAAGGCCTTGGCCCGGAAACTCCATCGGGAAGTCGGTCCGTTGCGATACGAAGCCCATTGTGCCGATGCCGCTAGGTTGCACCAGTTGCTGGACTGGAAGTGGCGGCGCTATGGCTCGAAGGAACCAACTCGCGATTCGTGGCCGCAGTGGCGGATTGGGCTGCTCGAGCGCATTCAACGAGCCGCAGCCCCTGCTTTCGCCGGCATGTGTTCACTCTTGTGGGCTGGGGATAAGCTTGTGGCGGCGCATATGGGGATGCGCGCGGGTCGGGTATTCCACTATTGGTTTCCATCGTATGACGAAGCTTACGCCCGTTACTCACCCGGCCTATTGTTGCTCGTTGACATTCTCAAGGACGCCCATCGCCTCGGGGTGGAACGTGCTGATCTTGGCCAGGGAGGCGAGGATTATAAAGGGCGGTTCATGACGGGAAGTATTGGATTGCTGACAGGTTCAATCGTCGTCTCTCCGCGAAGACGCGCACTTCGCCGCTTCAAGCGACAGTCGTTGTCGCTGCTGCGTAAAACGCCGCTGCGCCCCCTTTGGCGAAGCGTGAGAACGTTGTTTTCCTAAATGGAACGAATGTCCGAAATCTTTGATAGCGTGGAGGCCGTCTCGCAAGGTCCGACGACCCTCACCGAGCGAGGGCCCGATCACCGGCTGGCGCGCGACGCCTCGCAAAGCTTCGTGGCCGCCTCGCAAATGGCGACCGAACCGGCCGCCGACGCAGGCTATGAGTTGATTTTGGAGCCGGGGCGGGCCGAACGCAACTACTGGCGCGATTTGGTCCGTTATCGTGAGCTGTTTTATATTCTCGCCTGGCGCGACATCGCCGTGCGATACAAGCAGACCGTGCTCGGTGTGGCCTGGGCCCTCGTTCGGCCTTTTTTGACGATGCTGATTTTCACGGTGATCTTCGGCCGTCTGGCCAAGCTGCCCAGCGAAGGCGAAGCTCCCTACCCGTTGCTCGTGCTTGCCGGCATGCTCCCCTGGACGCTCTTCTCGACGGCCTTGGGCGAAGCCTCCAATAGCCTCGTGGCCAACGCCAACCTGATCGGCAAGGTCTACTTTCCTCGCTTGATCGTGCCCGCGGCCGCCGTCGTGGTGGCCTTCGTCGATTTTCTCATCAGTCTGGTGTTGCTTCTGGCCGCGATGGTTTATTACCGCTTCGCGCCGGGATGGCAGGTGACGGCGCTGCCCGGCTTCCTGCTCCTGGCGCTCTTGGCAAGCCTCGGGCCTGGTCTGTATCTGACGGCGCTCAACGTCAAGTACCGCGATTTCCGCTACATCATTCCCTTTGTGGTGCAGTTCGGGCTTTACGTTTCGCCGGTCGGCTTTTCCAGCAGCGTCATTCCCGAGAAATGGCGGCTTCTCTACAGCCTCAACCCGATCGTCGGGGTCATCGATGGCTTTCGCTGGTGCCTGTTGGGCGGCGAGAGCGGCCTTTACCTGCCCGGTTTTGCGCTGAGCGTCACGGTCGTGGCCCTGTTTCTTTGGCTGGGCGTTCGGAAGTTCCGCTCGATGGAGCGCTCGTTCGCCGACATCATCTGACGTATGTCCGACGTAATCATTCAGGCTGAGAATCTCGGCAAGTCGTACCGCATCGGCGCGGCGGGCCCGCGCGAGCGCTACACGGCGCTGCGCGACGTGCTCAGCCGCCAGGCGCGCGGGCTTTGGAACGCCGCCGGCCGCGCGCTCAGGCGCGAAGCGCTCCGCCCCCGCGCTGAGTCGGAAGAGTTCTGGGCGCTGCGCGACGTCTCCTTCGAGGTGCGGCGGGGCGAGGCGGTAGGCATCATCGGCCGCAATGGGGCGGGGAAAAGCACGTTATTGAAAATCCTCTCGCGGATCACCGAGCCCAGCGCGGGCCGCGTGACGCTCCGCGGCCGCGTGGCCAGCTTGCTGGAGGTGGGCACCGGCTTTCACCCCGAGCTGACCGGTCGCGAAAATATCTACCTGAATGGGGCGGTCCTCGGCATGACGCGCGCGGAAATCAAGCGCAAGTTCGACGAGATCGTCGCCTTTGCCGAGGTCGAGAAATTCCTCCATACGCCGGTCAAGCGCTACTCGTCCGGCATGTACGTGCGCCTGGCCTTCGCCGTGGCGGCGCACCTCGAGCCGGAAATATTGGTCGTCGACGAGGTGCTGGCGGTCGGCGACGCACAGTTCCAGAAGAAGTCCTTGGGAAAGATGGGCGACGTGGCCAAGGGCGGCCGGATCGTACTGTTCGTGAGCCATAACCTGGCCGCCGTAGCCGCGCTTTGTCAAAAGGCGATCCTCCTCAAGGACGGACGACTGCTTGGTGCCGCGTCCGCCCACCAGGTCATCGCGGATTACCAGAGCGGGCTATACATGCCGGATACCGATGCCCGCCACAAACTCTTCTTCGACGACGCGCATGCCGTTGGAATCACCAACTGTGTGGCGGAGCTCACGCCCAACGCTGAAAATGAAGTTGACCTGACGCTCCGGCTCGACGTTATCTCGCACCGACCGCGCTCGAATATCGGCGTCGGTTTTCAAATCGACACGTTGAGCGGTGTTCGAGCATGCATGATCGCCCCCATGATGACGAATTACGTCATCGATCGCGCGAAGGGATCGGTGACTTGCGCCTTTCGATGCGAATCCGTCAGCCGGTTCCTTGCGGGCGGCGATTACAGCGTGACCTTCTGGCTCTCGCAGCCGCGGGTCGAAGCGCTGCTTTGGGCTGAAAACGCCTTGCGGTTCTCAATTCCTCCGTCGGATCCCTACATGAACGGCGTTTACTTTGAGTGTGAACCGCACGGCATTGTGCCCTTGCCGACCACGTTCCAGGTCGAGGAACGCCACCCCGACCGCGGAGGCCTTCCGACGCCGGCGATATCGAGCGCGATCGTGTAGTCCAATGCAACTTGTCCCGTTCCAAAAAGGAATCTCGCGCGCCGCGAGATCGACGGCCAAGAAGCTGCTGCCCGGACCAGCGGCCTGGTGGACCCAGCGCGGTCTGAAACGGCAGTATTTGGAGACGCCTCGCCATGCGACCATGCAATACGACGCGATTTCTGTACTGCAATGTTGCATCGCCTACAATGAGTACGGCGGGTACTGCGTGCCCCTGGCGTCGCGTTACCGCCCGTGCGCGCAACAAATCCTCGCCGGGTGCGTTTGGGAACGCGAAACGCTGGAATTCATGATGGCGCGTGGGGGCGATGTCATCCACGCCGGAACCTATTTTGGCGACTTTTTGCCCGCGCTTTCGAACTCGCGCGCGGCCGGCGCCGGGGTGTGGGCGTTTGAACCTAATCCCGAAAACTACCAGTGCGCCCGCATCACGACGCAAATAAACCGATTGACGAACGTCAACCTCTTTCATGCCGGCTTGGGCGCCGCCCGCGGGGCTTCGATGATGCGCACAACGGATGAACGGGGCCAGCCGCTGGGAGGGTTGAGTCAAATCATCTCGAACCGGACGATCGGCTGCGCTCGCACGGAATCGGTCGAAATGACTCGCATCGACGACGTGTTTCCGGCCCATCGAAATGTCGAGATCATCCAGCTTGACGTTGAAGGGATGGAACAGGAGGCATTGGAGGGGGCGATGCGGACCATTGGTCGCTGTTTGCCGGTCTTGATTCTGGAGACGGTGCCCGGCGACGACTGGGTGCGCGCGAACCTCCTTCCCTTGGGATACCGCGTCGAGCGTACGGTGCTCGACAACACTGTTTTTGCCACCCGGCGAATCCCGACCGCCAACCAAGGACTCTGAGACACATGGCGATTCCTGGCTTTGCCGTGGACTCCTACCTACCCAGGTTATGGCGGATCGTGCAAGCGGAGACCCGCCGACTTCGGGCGACACGTTACGTGTCGCCCGAATGGCTCGCGGCCCATCCCGTCTCCACCGAGGACCCGATTATCATTGGCGGCTGCGGCCGTAGCGGCACGACGATGATGAGCGTCATGTTGAATAGCCACTCGCAGGTTTATTGCGGCGCGGAAGACGCGCTGTTGCTGGACGAGGAGTTCTCCTTGCCTCAAGTGGCGAAGCAATACCGCTACGATTTGGCGGCGTTGGTCGACGAGGCCCGAGGCTTCGATAATCGAGGGGAGTTTACCGAGTTTGTGATGCGCGACCAGAAACAACGCCGCAACGTCTCGCGCTTCGCGACCAAGCAGCCGCGATATGCCTTATGTCTGCCGACTTTGCTCCAGCGCTTCCCCTGCGCCCGTTTTATTTACCTCTGCCGAGACGGCCGCGACGTCGCCGTCTCGTTTCGCAAGAACGAGCGCCGTCTCGTCGGCCTGTGGCCGCTCGCGGCCGAAGACCGGGATGTTGCGCATTTGTCGCCGAAGAAAGATCGTCTCGCGCGGCAGCGCTACGACCGCACGCACGACGCGGCCGGGATGCTTTCGATGACGCACTGCGCGGACGTCTGGCGGTTGTACGTCAACGCCTTTTATCCGTTTGAGCGCGACCCGCGGTGCAGGTACGTCCGCTATGAGGATTTAGTGACGCGCCCCCGAGAAACGTTGACCGACCTTTGCGCGTTTTTAGACTTGCCTTTCGAAGAGTCGATGCTCACATTCCATAGCGGCAAGGGCGTGGAAGGACGCGATGAATTGAGCGACCCGCACCATGCGAAGGTCAAGTCGCAACTCGATCCGACGCGTCTGGGCGTCTGGCGGCAAGAGTTGACGCGCGGACAGGTGCGCGAGTTTGAGACACGCGCGGGCCGGGAATTGCTTCACGGGCGCTACGAGTTGAGTGAAGGATTCGCGGAACAGTGCGTAGCATGCTGAAGCGAATCAAGCGGCTGTTACCGCTGCACCCGCGGGCTTTGTGGCATTCGCTTACGACCTATCGCCGTTTTCTGGGAACCATCAAGCCGGAGTTGCTGCGCGGAACCGAGGACGAGCGATTGGCATGGCACCGTTCCTTGACGCGAAGTTGCGAAGTCGCCCGTCTGCAGGCGCCCATCGGCCGCCGCCTGGTCGTGCTCGCGCCTCACCCGGACGACGAGTCGATCGGCGCCGGCGGCCTGCTTCTGGCGCACGAAGGTCGCTGCGAAATTCATATCGTGAATTTGTTCGCCGGCAAGGGAGGTGGGCAACTTTCCCCAGGCCCCGCCTGCGCCCAGTCGTGCTCCCAGGAAGAGCTCATCGCCGCCAGACGCAAAGAACTGATTGCCGCCGGAGCGATGATCGGCGCCGCATCGATTCACTACTTGGATCTTCCGGCGGGGCAAGCGTCGCTTACGACCGAGAGCGCCGACGCGCTGGGGCGAGTTGTCGAACAACTTCGCCCCGATGTGGTTCTGTTGCCCTGGTACCTCGACAACCATGGCGATCACCGTGCGACAAACGCGCTCTTCGCATGGTCCTGCCGAGACATCGACTGTATCGTGCTGGGCTACGAGATTTGGACCCTCTGTCCGCCGAACTCCGTTCTCGACATTACCGACTGGCTCGACAAAAAGCTGGCGCTCGTGGCGCTCTACCAAACCCAACTCAACACGGTCGACTACCTTAATTTCGTCCGCGGGGCCGCGATGACCCGAGGGTTTCTACACAGCGTGAGGGCCAAGAGAACCGGCGCCGCGGAGGCGTTTCTCGCCATGCCCAACCGCGATTATTGCGACGTCGTGACCAGCTTGTACGGCGATCGCGGCCGGCCGAACCCATTCGCACTGCCGCTTTTCTGACGCCGGGTCCGCCCATGTTCAGCTCGTGGTTGGCAAGATGTCGTCGTCTCCCCGCCAGACTCCGTCGCTCCCTCCGGGACCGTGGACTCCCGGCGACGCTGGGAGTCTGCCGCGGCCGTCTCTTGACTCACGTGAAGAGGTTGTCGCCGACGAACATTCGCAAAGAACGCAGCGAGAACCGCTTCGACAACGCCTTCAACGTGGACACAAGCGGCATCAAGATTCTCGCGGAAGACGACATACCGTACTCGACCTTCGCTGACGCAACCCACTACCAAGCGTCGAACCCGTTGGTGTTTGGCGCGATGCTGAAATCGTTGGGGATCGATTATCGCGACTTCACGTTTGTCGATGTGGGGTCGGGCAAAGGCCGAACGCTTTTGCTGGCTGCACAATACGGATTCAAGAGGATCGTGGGCATTGAGTTCGACCGACAACTACACGAAACCGCAGTCAGGAACGTTAATCAGTATAGGACGACAACTGGCAGCCGCCGTCAAGTGGAGTGTCTTCACGCGGATGGCACAAGATGGGCGCCGGCGACGGACAAGGTGGTGCTGTACCTGTTCAACCCTTTCGGCGCGAGTTGCTTGGCGGCCTTGCTCGCAAACGTCCAAGAGTCTCTGAAGTCGGGGCCCGCGAACGAAATCTATGTCTTGTATTTGCATCCCGTTCATGAGCAGGTGTTTGCCCAATTCGACGTGTTCAGCCAAGTTTGCCGCTCCGAAAAGCATGATTTCGTTGTCTACGCCACAATTCCAGTCCGGGCCGCCTGAGAACATTTTGCGAATCGCCCATTTGCCTTCGAGCTACTTCCCCGACACGCTCGGTGGGACGGAAGTTTACGTGCAATCATTGTGCAAGCTGTTGGAAGAGCTCGGTCACGCGACGGCCGTCGTCTGGCACAGCGAAACCGCGGCGGGGCTGCCGGAAAACGCATTTCCGTTGGGGACGCTCCCGCCACCGCGTCGCAGCCACTTGTACACGAGATTTGCCGGAGCAGAGCCGCGCGGGTTTCGAGATTTCCTGCGTGGTTGGAAGCCCGACGTCGTGCATTTCCACGCCTTTACCTTGGGCGCCGGCGGCGATCATGCCGAGTGCTGTCGGCGCGAGAACGTTCCCTATGTGATCACGTACCACACGGCGGCCATGTCGTGCGCTCGCGGCACATTGCTGCGTTGGGGCGGCGACGTCTGCGACGGACGGCTCGACGCCAGGCAATGCGCGGCTTGCAGCCTGCACGGTCGAGGGTGGCCCAAGCCACTGGCCCAATTGGCGTCGCTCAGTCCGTTGCCGCACCGAGTCATCGCAGACTCGCCCTTGCTGCCGCGCGCCGCGCTGCCGTCGATGTTGAGGGAGTCGAACATGCGCTGGGCGCGGTTCTTCGGCGGCGCGGGCCGCGTGATCGCCTGCGCGGATTTCTGCCGCGACGTCCTGGTGGCCAATGGCCTGGCCCCCGATCGGATCGCCCTTGAGCGCCAAGGGCTTCCGGGCGATGACCGGCAGCGAACGTTGCGCCTGCCCGTGGCGGCGCGAAACGGTGGGCCGCTGCGTCTAGGGTATTTCGGCAGGATCAACGTCGCCAAAGGGGCCGATCTGTTTTCGGCGGCGGTGCGCGACCTTCGCGCCAGCGGCGTTGACGCGGTCGGCGAGTGGCTCGGCCCGATCGAGACCGATCGGCGATGGGCGGAGGCGATGTTCGCGGCGGGGGCGCCTTTCGTGCGATACGCGGGGCAAAGGCGCGGCCAGGATCTGGAAGCGTGGATCCGCCAGCAGGATCTGATTATGATTCCCAGCCGTTGCGCGGAGACCGGGCCCTTGACGTTGTTGGAGGCCTGGGACGAGGGTACGCCCGTCGTCGGCGCCGACCGCGGAGGCATCCGCGACTTCATGACCGCCGCGGGATTGGCGACCTGCCTCTTTGCACCCGGCGATGCGAGCGCGGCGGCGGCGGCCGTCCAGCGGATGTTGGCCTGGCCGGGTCCGGCGCCCGTGGTGCCCGTGCGTGGAATGCGCTCGCTCGCCGAGCGGATGGCGGCCATCTACCGTCGCGCCTGCGAACCGGCCGCCGAAAACTCCGCGAAAAGTTTTGCCAAAGCTTGAAGCCTTGTCGCGCCACGCAATTCGCTGGAAGTGAACGACCAATGCAGTGGGTGAAGGCCAATGCTCAATTTTTACTGGAAAAGGTGGTCAATCGACCTCGATTCAACGATTCGCGCCTTTACCACCTCTATCTTAGAATCCAGCACCGTGATCACAGCAGACAAAAGGAAGCGGAAAAGGAATTCTACCGGCAGGCGCTAGAGGCAGTCGATGCGAAACTCGTGTTCGACATCGGAGCGAATGGGGGCTCGAAAACCGCGATTTTCTCGCGCCTGGTTGAACGGGTATTGGCTGTTGAGCCCGATCCAACAGCCGTAAGGATACTCAAAGAACGCTTTTTGAACAAACCGGCTGTCGCCATCGTCGATAAGGGGGTGGGCGCCGAGGAAGGAACCTTGCCATTCCATATCTTTGAAGATGCGGACTGCTACAACACGTTTTCGCCGAGCTGGGCCGCGGCGCTTGCCACTGGCGGCGCCATCGGCCGGCCTGCGAAAGCGGTCAAGGCGATTGTCGATATACCAGTCATAACGCTCGATCGGTTGATTAGGGAACACGGCGTCCCATCGTACATCAAAATAGACGTTGAAGGATATGAAGTGCATGTAGTCAAAGGTTTGACTCAGCAGGTTCCCTTGCTCAGTTTTGAATGTAACCTGCCCGAGTTCGCTGCAGAGACGACCGAGTGTCTTTCCATCCTGGCGAAGCGTTGCTCGACAGCGGAGTTCAACTATTGTACTACAGAACCTCCAGCAAAATTCGAATTGGATCAATGGATACCGTATGAGACGATGTCCAGAATCGTCGAGGCCGGGCGTAATCGTTTTATGGAGATTTATTGCAGGTCGTTGTGATTCCTACGCGAATTCCGTTGCCATCATGCTTGCACCCCTGAAGACCGCCGCGAAGTTTCTCTGCAAAAACACCCTTTGGGCCGATGGCGCCGTTCGGACGGTTTTGCTCGGTCCCTCCGCCGGACTGCGGTACCGAATCTTTCCAAATTACGGGTTGGCGCCGATCTTCGGCGGCTGGGAGCCGCGGCTGCAAACGATTATGAAGCGGCTGCTCAAGCTTGGCGACGTGGCCTACGATGTGGGGGCCAACTACGGAATTCACACGTTGCTCATGGCGCGATTGGTCGGAGCGGGCGGGCACGTTTACGGATTCGAACCGCATCCTGAAATTCATGCGGCTTGTTTGGAAAATGTGCGACTGAACGCATTCAACAATGTGGACATTCTCAAGCTGGCCCTGAGCGATCATGAAGGGGACATACCGTTTTCCACCGGCCACCACGACGGAGCCGGTCATGTGGCGGCGGCGGAGGAAGAGGCGTCGATGACCGTGCGTTGCGACACCATCGACAGTTTGATCGCGGCGGGGCGTTTGCGGCCGCCGCAGTTCTTAAAGGTCGACATCGAGGGCTACGCGGGCGCCGCCTTGGCGGGCGCCGCGGGCGCCTTCGCCAGGCATCGCCCCGCCCTTTGCGTCGACCTGCACGATCCAGAAGAGGACGAGGCCGTCGGCGGCTTCCTCGCTGATTGGGGATACGCCGCGTTCCGACAGGAGACGTTTGAGCCAATCAAGCGGCTGGATGTGGGCTGGCCGAATCCCGATGGAATCCGTGGGACCGTCTTGGCGCTCCCCGCGGAACGAGCGGACCAGCTTTGCTGGCTGCACGCGGACAAGGGCTGAACGTCATGGGCAAACGAAAACGAATCCTCTACGTACAGTACACGAATCCTGCCGCGTATCCACCGTTGGAACACTCGTCGCGAATCCTCGCCGGGGGCGGTTGGCACGTTCAGTTTTTAGGAACGCGGGCGGACGGCGCCGACGATTTGGTCTTCCCGGCGCACGCGAGAATCGGCGTGCGGCTGCGTCCCTTTCAGCCTGGCGGCTGGAGACAAAAGCTGCATTATTTCAGGTTTGTGGGATGGTGCATCGCGTGGTGCGTCGCTTGGCGCCCCACCGTGATCTACTGCTCCGATCCATTGAGCGCGCCCGTCGGCGTGCTGGCCTGGTACTTGCTTCGAGTTCCGGTGGTGTACCATGAGCACGACACACCGGGCCCGCCGACCAGTGCGGCATTAGGCGTGGTCCACGCCATGCGGAGGCGACTGGCCCGCATCGCGGTCGCCTGCGTGGTGCCTCAAAAGGAGCGGCTCTCCCGGTTCGTGGCGGCGCTCAAGCCGCGTCGCGCCGTCTGCGTCTGGAATTGTCCGGCCCGGGAGGAAGTAGTCCCACCCCAGGACACAATCCGCTCCGCCGAACCTACACTGTGGTACCACGGATCGCTCAATGGCCAGCAGCTTCCACTTACCGTGATCGACGCCTTGGCGTTGCTCCCTTCATGCACGCGGATGCGGTTTGCCGGCTACGAAACCCTCGGTCATGTGGGGTTCGTAAAGCAGTTTCTCGGGCGCGCGAGAGAATTGGGCATCGGCGAGCGTGTAGAATACGTCGGAACGCCCAGCACACGTCGAGGGCTCTACGCGCTGGCGGCGAAAGCCGACGTCGGGCTTGCCTTGTTCCCGCGATCGTTTCGCGAACCGATGGCGGGCGCGTCCAACAAGCCGTTCGATTACTTGGCGTGCGGGTTAAGTCTGCTCTTGACCGAAAGCGCGGAATGGTCGGAATTTTACCACACGGCGGGATGCGGCCGGCTGACGAGCCCGGATTCGTCCGAAGCGATCGCCACGACGTTGCGGGCGATGCTCGACAATCCGGATCAGACCCGGGCGATGGGCGCGGCCGGGCAACGGCGTGTGCTGGACGACTGGAACTACGAAACGCAATTCGAACCGGTGCGGCGACTACTCGATTCTCTGTGAGTCGCTCGTTGCCGGATTGCGTGGAGGTTCCGATGACCTTGTCTTCCGAGCGTGATTTGATCGAGTTCCGGCGGGACGGCGCACCGCCGGATTTTTCCATCTGCGTTCCCCAGTACAACCGCACGTCGTTTCTGCTGAAAGCCGTCGAAAGCTATTCGCGGCAAACTCACCGGAGCTTCGAGATCTGCATCTCCGACGGCGCGTCGCCCGACGGCCGCCAGACCGAACTCGTCGACACGCTTTTGGCAACGGGAATTCCCTTCGCCTTTTACCGTTCGCCGGTTAACCTGCGGTACGATGCGAATTTGCGCTCGGCGATCGCCTTGGCCCGCGGGAATTACTGCGTGCTGATGGGAAACGATGATGCGTTTGCCAACCCGGACACACTCGCGCAGCTTTGGGCCGACATCCGGACGCATCATGGCCCTGGAGTCGTGCTTAGCGACTACTGCGACT
The DNA here is from genome assembly GCA_035533075.1 of Pirellulales bacterium. Classification (NCBI taxonomy): domain Bacteria; kingdom Pseudomonadati; phylum Planctomycetota; class Planctomycetia; order Pirellulales; species Pirellulales bacterium. Next base: position 59,744 of record DATLUO010000185.1, read on the forward strand.
ACCAGAGCGGGCGGCGCGCTTACGCCATCCGGGCGACGAAAAACTACGGCGGCGGCCCGCGCGTGGCCGCGTTTCACTTTCGCAATTACAGCTTTGTCAGCGGCATCGCGATCGACCGAGACGCTGCCCAGTCGCTTGCCACCGACAAATGGGATGGAAGCGAGATGTACCAAATGTATATCGGCAGTCGAATCGTCGCGGCCGGGCGCGATCTGCTGGAGCGAAACGTGCCGGCCGTGCGGAAGGACATTCCGGCGCCGGGCGAGCAGGTGGACAGTTATGCTCGGCGCCCGCGCGTTTGGCCATGCCCGATCGTCGAGCGGCCCCTCCCGCTCGGCCAGATCGGCCGGCTGGTCGCGGACGCGATCGCCCCCTACGCCGGCCCCGATGAGCGGCGATGGAATGAAGCGGTTCTCGACCAACTGCTTGGGATCACTTATCCGTTCTGGCTGACGGAGTACCGCAAGGTGCAGTCATGGCGATACGCGGCAGGCGTGGCGATTGGGATGAGGCCGGTCCGCACAGCGGCCGGGGTCCCCCTGGGCATGCTGGGTCGCGCTCGTGTTTGGATGATTTACTGGGCGGCCACCGTTGCCGGGTTGATCGTGCCGCAAAGCGTTTTCACACGAATCAAGGGGCGGCTGCATTGGCTCGTGAAGACGCCCCGATGACGACCAGGCCGCGTCTGCTGCTCTGTGGCAATCTAGGCGGCACAAACATCGCAGACAGTTTCTCGCACGTCGGCCCCGAGTTCGGTTGGGAGTTGCGCGTACTCGAAACGAATCGTGCATTCGAAGCCGGGCAGGTCGCCCGCACCTTGAGTTGGCGGCTTCTCGACCATCGGCCGCCGAGGCTCGGACGGTATAATCGAACGCTCCGTTTCGAACTGGACCGGTTTCGTCCTCAGTTGCTGCTGACCCTGGGCGTTTGTCCGGTGACCGCCGACACCTTGATGCTGGCTCGGCGACTGGAAGCTCAAACGGCCAACTACTCGACCGACGATCCCTGGAGCCCGGCCCATCGGGCAAGACGTTTTCATCGGTCAATTCCTTACTACGACCACGTGTTTACTCCGCGGCGCGCGAACGTCGACGACTTCACCCGCGCCGCGGCGCGCGCGGTGCATTACCTGCCGTTCGCCTACGACCCACGATTCTCGTTCCGCGAGGCTACGACCATAAATGGCGAACGCGCGGACATCATCTTCGTTGGGGGCGGCGATCGCGACCGCATCCCGCTGTTGCGCGAGCTGGTCCACGCGGGGTTTCGCCTGCGAATCCACGGTAGTTATTGGGGTCGCGACCCGGTTACCCGCTCGGCCTGCGCCGGTCAGGTAGGACCGCGCGAGTTGCGAACGGCGACCTGTGGCGCGGACGTGAACTTGATTCTCGTGCGGCGCGCCAATCGCGACGGCCACGTCATGCGATCGTTCGAAGCCGCGGCGTGCGGAGGCTGCCTCCTGGTCGAAGACACGGCGGAGCACCGCGAAATCTTCGCCGACACCGTGACCTATTTCAGTACAACCGGCGAAATGATCGAGCAAGCGCGCCGATTGCTCGCCGATCCGGAGCGCCGCCGGCGATCGGCCGAAGCGTCGCACCGGCGAATCGCGGTGGAAGGACGAAACACCTATGCCGATCGGCTGCAAACGATTCTCGAAACGGTCTCGACCCGATGACTTCGCTCCGCATAGCCCTGGTGGTCCATGGCCGGTTTCACATCTTCGATCTTGCCCGTGAGTTGCTTCACCAGGGCCACGACGTGACACTGTTCACGAACTACCCGAAGCGCGTCTGCGAGCGGTTCGGCGTGCCGCGCCGGCGCGTGGTCAACTGCCTCACCCACGGCGTCGCCAGCCGCGCCTTGGCGAAATTGCTCCCCCGAAGCCCAGGGCTGAGAGAACGCTGGACGAACGCGGCGTTTGGTCGCTGGGCGGCCCGGACTGTGCCCGCGCACGGCCGGTGGGACGCCGTCGCCTGCATGAGCGGCGTCGCCGAAGACCTCTTCGACGGCCTCGACGCTCCCGAGACGCTGCGCGTTTTGCTGCGGCTGTCGCTGCACATTCGCGAGCAAAAACGAATTCTCGCCGAGGAAGAGCGCGCCGGCGGACGCCGCGTGGAGCAGCCCTCCGACTGGATCGTGGCCCGCGAGGAGCGCGAATACGAGCGGGCGGATCTGATTCAGGTTTTGGCGCCCTTTTCTCTCGATTCGTTCGTGCGGGCGGGGGTGCCGCGCGAAAAGCTCGATCTAATTTACTCCGCCGTGAACGTCTCGGCCTTCAGGCCGCCCGCCGCGGTTGTCGAGGCGCGCTTGCAGCGGTTGACCGCGGGCGAGCGGCTGCGCGTCATTTGCGCCGGTACCTTCTGCCGGCGAAAAGGCGCCCGATTTTGGGGCGAGATGCTCGAAGGGGCAAGCCAGGCCGCCCAATTCCGCTTCGTCGGCAGCATTGCCTCGGACGCCGCGGGCATCGCGCGCTCGATCGGCGCGCGCGCGGAGTTTCGCGCCAAAGTGCCGGAAGCCTCGCTGCGCGAAGAGTACGCCTGGGCCGATCTTTTCGCGCTGCCAACCTTGGAAGAGGGATCCCCGGCCGTGGTCGCCCAGGCGCTGGCGTCGCGCTTGCCGGTGATCACGACCACCAGTTGCGGGGCCTCGGCCCTGGTCGAAAACGGACTTACGGGTTGGATCATCCCGCCTTCTCGGTCGGACGCGCTGGCGGACTGCGTCCGCCGGCTCGACGCGGACCGCGCGGAGCTAGTGGCGGCCGTGCGCCGCCTGCGCGAACGCGAGTTCTCGCGCGACTGGAGCGAATACGCGCGCGACTTCGTTCGGTCGATTCGCGATCGGCGAGAGGCAACCTGAGTGCTGGCGTTTTGCGTACTCACTTGGGGCCTGCTCTGCGGTGTCGTGTTCTGGCGCTGCCGGCGGCCTCAGATGGACAGCGTGGGGCTGCCGCTGGCTTATGTGGCGTTATTATCGGTGGGGCACTGCGGCGCGGCGCTGGAACTGCTCCCCTGGTTCGATCCGTCCCGCGATCCGTATCTTGCTCAAGTCGGTATTACTCGCGCAGACACGATCGCGGGGTTCGCCGCGAGCACGTTGGGTTTAGGCGCGTTCTGCCTGGGAAGCTGGTTTCTCGACGGGCTGCCCTACGTCCGCCGCGCCCGGCGGCGGGGGGCGGCTGTTCCAGTCCGAAGTGGCGGGCGCAACCTGGTGTTGATCGGCGTGCTGTCGTACTTCGTTTTATCGAGGGCCCGCTGGATTCCGGGGAGCATCACCTCGGCCGGCGGCAACCTGGCCGTGGTGGGCCTCTGCTTGCTGGCCGGGTCGTGGCGACGCCGCGGCATTGCTTCTCGCTCGCGCTTGATCGTGGGGGCCTTGTCGTTTCCCTTGATCACCGCGGCGTCCGCCGGGTTCATCGGCTTTGGGGTGACAGCCCTGGTGCAGGCGGGCAGCTTTTTCGTCCGCGTCGTCCGCTTGCGCTGGTGGTCCCTGGCCGTGGCACCGGTTCTCGTCTGGCTGGGGCTCTCGGTTTACGTCACCTACATGGCCGCCAGAAACGACATTCGCAAGCAGGTGTGGGGCGGCAGCGGCCTGACAAGGCGCGTGGAGACCTTCGCGAGGGTGTTTGCCGGCGCGCAACTGTTCGACCCCTGGAACGCGGAGCACCTGTATGCGATCGCTGGCAGGTTGAACCAGAACGGGCTGGTGGGACGCGCGATCCGTTTCATGGAGCAAGAGAAAACCGAGCCGGCCTACGGGGAGACGCTGGCCATTGCCGCCGTCGCCTGGATTCCACGTGTGCTTTGGCCCGGAAAGCCGGTTTTTGGAGGGAGCGGAAACCTGGTGTCGAAATATACCGGGATGACGTTCGATAAGGACACGGCTGTGGGGGTGGGAAATGTCCTGGAATCGTACATCAACTTCGGAATGGCGGGCATCGGCCTGGGGTTTTTTGTGTTCGGGGCGATTGTCCGCCACCTTGATTTCCGCGCCGGCGCGGCGCTAAGGTGCGGCCGCACCTGGGACTACGTGTTCTATCATCTCGTGGGCATCTCCGCGCTGCAGCCAGGCAACACCTGGGCTGAAGCGGTCGGGTCGTGCGCGGCGGCCGCTGTGCTGGTGGCCGTGCTGAAACGAGCGGGCATTCAGGCTTGAAGTCGATCTGATGAATCCCGCAACTCCACTGCTTGTCGAACCTTCGAGCGTACCGCTCACGCGCGGCACAGCCAGGCGGCCAGCCAGGTTATTGGCGGTTTTTCCCGGGCTCGATCCTGCGGCAGGCGGGATACAAATCGCCTCGCTGACGGCGCTTCCCGTCATCGCCGAGGGCCCGTTCGAGGCCATCGTTTTCGGCGCCGATCCTTCGGGCGCGGCCGCGGGCGCCCGCCAATCGGTGATTGACGGGAGCAAGCATCGTCTGCTGTGCCGCGTCGCTCGGCGCCGTTGGGAGGCCGAGATTTTGCTGGTCTGGCACATCGACATGCTCAAGCTCCTTCCGTTCATCCGCGGCTTTCGGGGGCGCGTGGTCATGTTCTGTCTCGGCATCGAGCTCTGGCGGCCGCACGGCTGGTGTACACGGCGGCTGCTCCGCCGGGTCGATTTGTTTCTCAGCATCAGCGATTACACCTGGCAGCGCTGCCTGGAACACGCTCCCTACCTTCGGGGCCGTCCGTATGTCACCACCGGACTTGGCGTGGGCGGGCCGCTCGCGGGCGTCAGTCCGACGCCCGCCGCGACACCCTCGGCCGCGATCGTGGCGCGGATGTCGAAAGCCGAGGACTACAAAGGCCACCGCGAGCTGATTGGGGCCTGGCCCCGGGTTCTCGAAAGCATCCCCAGCGCCCGGCTCGACATCGTGGGCGATGGCGACCTGCGGCCCGAGTTGGAAGCCATGGTCCGCCAGAGAAACCTGGGCCAACACGTGCGGTTCCTGGGTCGAGTCAGCGAAGAAAGCAAAGGCGAGTTGCTGGCCGCGTCGAGGTGCCTGGCGATGCCGAGTCGTGGGGAGGGCTTTGGGCTGGTCTACCTCGAAGCGATGCGTCTCGGTCGGCCCTGCCTGGTCAGCGACTGCGACGCAGGCCGTGAAGTGGTCAACCCGCCCGAGGCGGGTTTGGCGGTCGATGTGCGCGACCAGTGCGCGTTGGCGGCGGCCCTGGTGCGGCTGTTGGGCGACGGCGACGAGTGGCGCAACTGGTCGATCGCGGCGCGGCGGCGGTATGAGGCAAATTACACCGCGGCAAGCTTTCAGCGACGACTTCGTGCCGCGTTGGATAGCATCGTAAACCAAACAATGGAACGTTAGTTCGATGGTTAGCGGATTCTTATCCAAAATGAAAAACCTCGTCGTGCCGCGTGGCCGGGCGCCGAGAAGAATCAAGGCGGGTCTCCTCAAGAACCTCGTCATGAACTTGGATCTCACCTGCGACACCCAGTTATACTTGGGCCTGAGCGAGCGCGAACTGGTTAAGTGGTTTGAGAAATTCACTTCCGATGCCGTGACCGCCATCGATATTGGCAGTAACGTTGGTGCTTACACAGTTTGGTTCTTGGCAAGAACGAAGGCATCGAGGATCCTTAGTGTTGAACCATCGCCGGAAGCCAGAGAAGGGCTGACAACCAACCTGAAACTGAACGACCTTCACGATGACCCACGCCTGACGATCATCGATAAATTCGTCGGTAAACAAGACTCTCTGGATACCTGCTCGCTCGATTCTTTATCGGCGGTTATAAGCACTCCGTGCGTGATCAAAATCGATGTGGATGGCCCCGAAGCGACGATTTTGGAAGGGGCCAGGAGGGTCCTTGATCGAGCTCATGTTCGCTGGATCGTGGAGACTCACTCACAGGATCTGGAAGAGGCGTGCTCCCAGTTGCTGACCGAGACGGGCTATAAAGTTGAAATTGTTCAGAATGCCTGGTGGCGTACGATTGTACCGGAGCAGAGGCCGATTCCGCATAACCGATGGCTTGTTGCGGCGAGATACTGAAAACGCTTTCCCAAAAGCTCTCCAAGTAAAACCGCCCGCCAGTAGTCTGTGCGAGATCATGATCGCGGCGACTGGACAAATAATCTGACATGTGTGGTATTGCCGGAATGATCGCTGTAGGCGCTGATGTCGTGCGCGCGGGCTGCGCGGCGATGAGCGCCGCGCTCGTACACCGCGGCCCCGACGCCGACGGTCTGGAAGCATACGCGTTTGGCCCGCAATTCCTCGGTCTGGCTCACCGCCGCCTGTCGATCCTCGACCTGTCGCCCTTGGGCGGCCAGCCGATGACCGATCCCGAAACCGGCAGCACGATCGTGTACAACGGCGAGATTTACAACTTCGCGGCGCTGCGCGATGAGCTCGAAAGCCAAGGGAGCTGTTTCCGCAGTCGAAGCGACACCGAGGTGCTTTTGAAGGCGCTGTCGCGATGGGGCACCGCCGACACGCTCCGGCGGCTGGAGGGAATGTACGCCTTCGCCTATCTCGACGTTCGCGCCAAGACGTTGACCTTGGCGCGCGATCCTTTGGGGATCAAGCCGCTGTACGTGGCCGCGACGAAAGGCGGAGGCGTCGCCTTTGCCAGCGAGGTGCGGGCGTTGCTGGCGTCGGGCCTTGTGTCCAAGTCGCTCGACCGGCGAGGACTGGCGGGATTCCTGGCCTACGGCGCCGTGCAGCACCCCTTCACGCTCTTCGAGGGCGTCACATCGCTGCCGCCCGGCACGTTTCAGCAATTCACCGCGACCGCCGGCGGTTGGACGAAGGCGGCGCCGAGGCCTTTTTGGAGCTTCCCGGAACTGCGCTCCGACGCCGCGGAACGCGACGCTGTTCACGCGGTGCGCGGGATCCTCGAGCGAGCGGTGCATGATCACTTGGTGGCCGACGTGCCGGTCGGCGTGTTCCTGTCGGGCGGGCTGGACAGCACCATCGTCGCCGGTTTGGCGGCCAAGCACAGCCACGACATTCAGGCGTTTACGGTCGGATTCAGCGACAACCCGAAGATGAGCGAAATGGAGTTGGCGGCTGACACCGCCCTCCGCTTTGGGCTGCGGCACGTGCCGATCAATTTGCCGGCCGCCGAGGCGGAAGCGGCGGCCCTGGAATGGTTGGCTGCCGCCGATCAGCCGTCGATCGACGGATTGAACACGTTCGTGATCGGCCAGGCGGTGCGCAAAGAAGGAATCAAGGTCGCCTTGTCCGGACTAGGCGCCGACGAGCTCTTCGGAGGCTATCCCAGCTTCCGCGACGTGCCCCGGCTCACCCGATTGCGACGGCGACTCGCCTGGTGCCCTGCCGCCGTCCGCCACGGCGCCGCCGCCGCCGCCACAGTGCGAAAGCCGCGGGCGGTGCGGCGGAAGTTTTCGGAAATGATGGGCGGCGCGGGTAGCCTGAGCGAGCTCTATTTCCATCGCCGCCGCCTGTTGTCGGACCGCGAGATGGGCGATCTCGGGCTGACGCCGGCGGCGCTGGGGCTATCGAACGATTACCAGCACCCCAGCGCCGCAGACGGCTTCGACGAATCCGACTCCGTGCGCGCCGTGTCGGAACTCGAGTCGCGGTTTTACCAGGGGAACATGCTGCTGCGCGATTCGGACGTGATGGGCATGGCGCACGGACTGGAAATTCGCGTGCCCTTCCTCGACCGCCGGTTGCTCGACGCGGTGTACTCACTGCCCGGCGCGGTGCGGTTGCCGCCGCGCGCCTTGGGCAAGCATCTGCTACGCCGCGCGTTCGCCGATTTGTTGCGGCCTGAACTTACGAACCGGCCAAAGACGGGTTTCACGTTGCCGCTGGCGCAATGGTTGCTCGGCCCGCTTCGCAGCCGCTGTGGGCCGGCGCTAACGGCCTGTGCGGAACAGGCTGGGCTTGCCCCGTCCGCCGTCCGCCGCGTCTGGGATGAATTCGTGAGCCAACCCGCTGGCCCACAGTGGACGCGGGCGCTGGCGCTGGTGGCTCTGGGCGATTATCTGCGAGACCGACTTCCATGACGATGCGCATTCTGCACGTCATTCCCGCTGTGGCGCCCCGCTACGGCGGGCCAAGCACGGCCATTTGGCCGATGGTCGGCGCTTTGCGCGAGTTGGACGGACTTGACGTTGACGTTGCCACCACGGATGCGGATGGTCCCGGGGGACGGTTGACTGAGGGCGACTTGCCCCCCACCTCGAAGAACATCGCCTCGGGGACCGTCCATCTCTTTCGTCGGACCCAGGGCGAGAACCTGAAATACTCTCGCGGCTTGGCGGAGTGGCTGAACGGCCATGCAGGGGATTACGACGTGATTCAAACTCATAGCAACTGGAACCACCCGGTTGCCGCCGCCTGTCGCGCCGCTCGCCGGGCTGAAGTGCCCTACGTGATTCGCCCCTGCGGCATGCTCTCCAGCTATACCTGGCGCAAGTCGAAGTGGAAGAAGCGGGCCTATTGGTGGTTGCGGGAACGCGGAAACATTCGCGGAGCCGCCGGCTTTCACGTCACCAGCGAAGGCGAACGGCAGGAAGTGCTTCGACTCGGAGTGAGCGCCGCGGTCGACGTGATCCCGTTGGGCATTGGCGCCGACGCCTGGGAGACGCCCGTCGAACCCGGTTGGCTGCGCGAGCAATGCCCGCAAGCGGGCAATCGCCCGATCGTGCTCTACCTTTCGCGTTTGCACCCCAAAAAGGGGATCGTCGATCTTCTCTTGCCCGCCCTGGCGCAGCTCAAGACCGACACCTTCCTGGTGATCGTCGGCGGCGACGACGATCACGCGCCCGGATACGCGCGCCAGGTGAAAAGCGAAATCGGTCGTCTCCAGCTCGACGGCCAGGTGGCACTCCTTGGTCCGGTGCCACCATCGCGACGCTGGGCGGCGTTCGACGGCGCCGACCTGTTCGTCTTGTCCAGCCACGCGGAGAATTTCGGTATTGTCGTGGCCGAGGCCATGGCGCGGGGCAAGGCGGTGGTCGTCACGACGGGAGTGCAATTCGCCGAGCACGTGACCGCCTCCGAGGCGGGATCGGTGATCGAACCCGCCGCAAGCAAGCTGGCCGCCAGCTTGGATCTGTGGCTTGCCGAGCCTTCGCGTCGTACGCGCGCGGGAGAATGCGGCAGGCGATATGTCCAAAAGCACTTCACTTGGCGGCGAATCGCAGAGCAGTTGGCGGAACTCTACCGGCAGGTGTGCCGGCACAAAGCAGTATGAAACGAGTCTTCAAGAAGTTCGTGAAATCGAGCATGCGTCGCGCGTTTGTTCTCGGCCAGCGTATGGGCGTCGATGTGCTACCGCGGCACTTTTATTCGGAGATCCCGGCCATCGACAGTTTGCGAAAAACAAGCCAATGGCGCAGGCCGTTGCCGATGATCGGCGTCGCCGGCGCGGACTGCCATGAGCAGTTGGACTTTGTGCGCGCCACATGCCCCGAGCCTCTCGTGGGGCGGATGCGAAACGCGGCCGTGCATCAGCAAGCATGTGGCCGCAGCGGCGACGAAGGTTTCGGCGTGATCGAAGCCGACTTCTTGTTCTGCTTCGTGGCCTTCCATCGCCCGGCACGAATCGTGCAAATCGGTTGTGGGGTCTCGACCGCCGTATGTTTGCTCGCAGCCCAGGATGCAGGCTACCGGCCAGAAATCATCTGCATCGAGCCGTACCCAAACCGCTTCCTGCGGGAGGCGGCGCGAAACGGCGAGATTCGGCTGGTTGAGAGCAAAGTCCAGGAGGCGCACGTTGAAATCCCCGGCGAGCTTTCGGCGGGCGATTTGTTCTTCGTCGATTCCACACACACGCTGGGCCCTGCCGGCGAAGTGACTCGCATCATCCTCGAGCTGCTGCCTCTACTCCCGACAGGAACTTGGGTCCACTTTCACGACGTCGTGTTTCCGTATGATTACCCTCGGCGGTTGTTGTCGAGCGAATTGTTTTTTGGACACGAAAGTGCTCTTTTGCTGGCCTTTCTGACCTACAACCGCCGATTTGCCATTGCGGCGTCGCTGTCCATGTTGCACTACGCGTGCGCCGAGGAGCTGCAACGGATACTTCCGAACTATCGTCCCGCCGGAAACGAACAAGGGCTCGAGACCGCACCCGGACATTTCCCCTCATCAACCTATTTGAAGGTGCTTGAGTAGCGGATGCCCGACCGGCCAACGGACCGGAGACCTCTATCAGCACGCCCGCCGGAAATAGACGTATGCCTCGGAAACCCACGTGGATCTGCATTGGCGCTCAGAAGGCGGCGACGACGTGGCTCGCTAACGTACTCGCCGAGCACCACCTGATCTGGGTGCCGAGGGGCGCCGAAATGGGCTTTTTCGACCGAGAGATTCTTAAGCGCCCCAGTTCGTGGTACGAGGATTTGTTCGACGATCCGAGCGGCCAAACAACCATCTCGGGCGAGAAGACTCCGACTTACTCCTGTTTGAAGCCGCAGTCGATCGCCTACATCAAACGCTACTTGTCGGACGTGAAACTAATTCTTGTCCTGAGGAGGCCCGACGAGCGCGCGTGGTCGCAGGCGCGCATGGAAACGAGCAAGGGGAGCCACCACTTCAGCGAGCGCCGACTCACACCGAACGATCACACTTGCAGCGTTTTTAACCTTGGAACATCGCGCAACACGCGATTGACGCGCTACGATCGAATTCTCGCAAATTGGCGCCGGCACTTCCCGGCCGAACAGATGCTGGTGCTGTTCCACGAAGACGTCGAAGAACAACCGCGGGCTGTTCTCAGGCGAGTTTGCGCTTTCCTCGATATTCCCGAGTCGCCCGCATGGACCGATGAGCTGGTCCAAGCGAGAGTTTTCGTGACTCCCCCCTTGGATATGCCGCCCGCCGCGCGATGGTATCTCCAGCGGCGATACCGATCGATGGTCGAAACACTAAGCCGGGAATTCCCAGCGTCGCGCAAATGGCTCGATCCGACCCGGGCGTCCCTGAGAGTCAGCTTTTGGCAAAAGGTCAAGGTGAGGCTTATCGCGGACGTCGCGACCATCCCCTTCAATGTCGCCTACCGCTGTTATGACGCGGTCCGCGACCTGAGAATGCTTTTCCGGCTGCGCGAACTCGACCGCGCGGCGGCTGCATCCGCAGGGCCGGACCAGCCGACGGTGGGCGAGCCGTTGGCGGCGCTCCACCAGGGGCCGCATAGCCGGTGATCTTGAAAACCGCTGGCAAAACCGGCCGTACTTCAGGCTGATCGCGAATGCTGTCGCAGATCACACCGTTCGTTCTCACGTTCAACGAAGCGCCCAATCTCCGCCGCGCACTCGACCAACTCAGATGGGCCCGGGAAGTGCTCGTGCTCGATAGTTTCAGCACCGACGAGACGGAGCGCATCGCGCGAGGGTTTGACAATGTCGTCTTCGCGCAGCGCCGGTTCGACAGCTTCTCCGAGCAATGCAACTTCGGCCTGGAACGAATCAAGACCGATTGGGTCATGGCGCTCGACGCCGATTACGTCGTGACCGACGAGTTGCGCGCCGAAATCTCGCAACTTCAACCCGGACCGAGCGTTTCGGCCTATTTCGCGCGCTTCCGCTATTGCGTCGAAGGGCGGCCGCTGCGCGGCAGCCTCTACCCGCCCCGCGCGGTTCTCTTGCGAAAGTCCAGGGGTCATTACGTCCAGGATGGCCACACCCAACGACTGCTGTTCGACGGCGCCGCGAAGTTCTTGCGCGGGTATCTGCTGCACGACGACCGCAAGTCGCTGGCGCGCTGGCTCGACTCGCAACGGAATTACGCCAAGCTGGAAGCCGAGAAACTGATGGAGATCAACGGTCGCGCCGGTTCGCTGGCCGACCGCCTGCGGCGGTTGATCTGGCCCGCGGCGCCGGCCGCTTTCGTATATACGCTGCTGGTGAAAGGTTGTCTGTTCGACGGCTGGCCGGGCTGGCTTTACACGCTCCAGCGCACCTACGCCGAACTGCTCTTGTCGCTCGAACTTCTCGATCGGCGATTGGTTGGGAGCAGCGATGCCGACGAGGGCAGGAGGTGAGTAGTGATGGGCGTAAACCGTCGTTTCCTCATTCCTGCCAACAGACTCCTCACGAGTCGTTCAGCAACAGAAGTTCCGCGACCAGGGGGCGATGCTCGCCATTGAAGTCGGGGCCGACGCAGCACGAACGGACGCACGAATGGCGTCTGTCGGCGAGCAGGTGGTCGATTCGAAGTCCGATCGGGCCGGCGGCGAACGTATAGCCTAATCCGAATCCGGCAACCGAAAAGGCATCTTGCCAATCACCCCAATCGCGCCCGAAAACGGCGCTCTCACTGGTCAGGTTGAAGTCGCCGACGACGAAGCTGGGCTCCGATCCCGCGGCGAAGTCCGTAGCGAGCCGCGATTCCTCGTTCCGGATGCCGCTTACCCGTTTGAGCTCCGCCGCGCCGCGCCACCATTCGTCGCGCACCCGATTGAGGCCGCTACGGATCGTGTACAGGTGCAGGCAATAGATATGCACGATGCCCGAGGGCGTCTCGATGTCGCAGCGAAACGCGGGTGCCGCCTTTTGGCCCGTCGCCGCCGGCCCGATCGACGTGCTCACGATTGGGTAACGGCTGGCCACGAACAGCTCGTCGTAGCGAGCGGTAAACCAACCGTGCGGGAATGCCGCCCGCAACGGGGCCGGATAGGGACATTCCTGCAGCGCGATCACGTCGGGGGCGGCGTCTTTCAGGAACCCGATCAGCCCCGAGAAGTCCTTGACGTCGCCCACGTTGAACGTGACGACGCGCAGCGGCAGAGCGCCCTGGGTGGCCGCAGCCGTCAGCCGTCGCCAGGGGAGACAAAACCCCATCAGAGGGCCGAGCACGCAGCAGGCGGCCAACAGCAAGGGCACGATAGCCCGGCGGCAATGGGTGATCGCTCCGGCGGCCAGCGGCGCCAGGGGCACCAGCGCCAGCCAGCGCGGCCCGAAGGCAATCAACGTCGCGGGCCACGACAAATCGCCGGCCAAGTCGAGCAGCAGGGCGACTGCCAGCACCAGCGCAAGATAGGCCCACGCCGCGCGCGCCAGAAACGCGCTTCGGCAACGAAGCTTCGGCAAATGGCTTGGGGCCGTGGCGCGGTCCATGATTGCGATTATTACCGGGCGTGTTCGCATTGCCAAGCAGGGCGGGGCGCAGGAACGGGCTTGCACTTCTGTAGGGAACGCCCTCTGTGGCGTTCCGGGGCTTGCGGGATAATGTCCGATTGCCAACGCTCGGAACGCCACGGAGGGCGTTCCCTACAGACGTTCGACCCAAACTCGTTCATGCAAAGTTCAACTGCCACCAAGTCTCATTTTGAGAGCGCCGCAACACCATACAGCGATGGCACTTACGGAAAACATGCCAAGCGGTGCGCACGCAAAAGCGCCGCGCGCCCGGCGCTTTTATACCGTAAAGCTTCGCCGAACCCGGTACGCAGGCGCGAACACCAACCCGAAGCGCCAGCGAGGAACGTGAAAAGGCGGCAAAACCTCGCTTGCGCTTCGGGTTAGTGTGAAAATGGGAACGGGTTCGGCGAAGCTTTACTTTTATACTGGCAAGCGGCGCAAAGGCGCCGCGCGCGGCGCGGTTCAAGCAAAACCCATAACGCCAACCTTGCGTAGACGCGACACGCGTGTCGCCTCTCCTTGTCTGTTGTCTTGTGTCTCCTTTCTCTCACCCCTCGATCCATAATGCCCTCCAAGTCCACCAACATTCTCGGGATTAACGCGTATCATGGCGACGCTTCCGCGGCGCTCGTGGTGGATGGCCGACTGATTGCCGCGGTCGAAGAAGAGCGTTTTAACCGCATCAAGCACTGGGCCGGGTTTCCGGCCGAGTCGATCCGGTTTTGCCTCGAACAGGCGGGCCTCGTGGCCGACGATCTCGATCACGTGGCCATCTCGTTTAATCCGCGCGCCAACTTCCTGCGGCGGCTGGGGTTTGTCGTCACTCGGTTTCCCTCGCCACGCGCCGTCGTCGACCGGCTCAAGCGACAGGGGAAAACGCTCGGACTGGAAGGCCAGTTCGCCGCGGCGGTCGGCTGCCGCCCGGACCGGCTCAAGGCCCGCTTTCACCGCATCGAACACCATCAGACGCATGCGGCTGCGGGTTTTTTGATTTCCCCCTTTGAAGAGGCGGCCATCCTCTCGATCGACGGCATGGGCGACTTCACCAGCACGCTCACGGCGCACGGGGCCGGCATTTCGTGGAAGGAAGTCGATCGCGTGTATTTTCCGCACTCGCTGGGATTTCTTTACTGCGCCATGACCATGTACCTGGGCTTTCCGCACTACGGCGACGAGTACAAGGTGATGGGACTGGCGCCCTACGGCGAGCCGGAATTCGTCGACGTGCTGAGGCGAATGGTGCGGCCGCGGGGCGATGTCTTCGAGCTTGACCTCGGCTACTTCACGCACCATCAGCAAGGCATCCGCATGAACTGGAACGGCGGCGCGCCGATCGTCGCTCCATTTCACAGCCCTCGGCTGGAGCGCGAACTGGGGCCCATGCGCAAGCCGGGCGAAGAAGTGATCCGGCGCCACGAGAATATCGCCCGATCACTGCAAGCGGTGACGGAGGAGATCCTCTTGCACCTGGCGGAGCGGCTGCACGAAAAGACGAAGTCGGACAATCTTTGCCTGTCCGGCGGCGTGGCGATGAATTCGGTGGCCAACGGCAAGATCACGGGCCGCACGCCGTTCAATAGGGTTTACGTTCCGGCCGGCGCGGCCGATAACGGCACCTCGTTCGGCGCGGCTTTCTACGTCTGGCACCGCATATTGGGCCGGCCCCGCTCGTTTGTGCAGGACCATGCTTACTGGGGTTCGTCGTTTGATCGCCAGGCGTGTGCCGCCGCGATTATGGCCGCCGGACTCCCTTTCGACACGTGCGACGACGCTGCACTGATCGACCGCACGACCGATTTATTGCTCGAAGGTCGTGTGGTGGGCTGGTTCCAGGGGCGCATGGAATTCGGCGCGCGGGCGTTGGGCAACCGCACGCTGTTGGCCGACCCGCGGCGGACCGATATGCGCGACATCATCAACTTGCGGATCAAGTTCCGCGAAAAGTTCCGGCCTTTCGCACCCAGCATTCTCGAAGAGCACGTACGTGACTGGTTCGAGATCGACGAACCCGCGCCGTACATGGAGAAGGTGTTCCCGATACGTCCCGAAAAACGGCCGATCATTCCGGCGGTGACGCATGTCGATGGCAGCGGCCGCTTGCAGACCGTGTCGAGGCGGACGAATCCACTGTATCACGCCCTGATTTCGCGCTTTCACGAGAAGACGGCTGTGCCGATCGTGCTCAACACGTCACTGAACGAAAACGAGCCGATCGTGCGCACGCCGGCCGAGGCCATCGACTGTTTCCTGCGGACCGACATGGACGCCTTGGTGTTGGGCAACTACGTGGTCGACCGACACGACCCACGTTTTCCCGAGAACCTGCGAGCGAGGTTGGCTGACCCCGCTTCCCCTGTCGAGTGCAGTCAGGCGAGCGAACTTGCGCAGCGCTGCCACCTGTAAACGACCACAGCCGCGCAGCCGCCGGCCAGCAGCAGGCCGACGCCCCAGACCCAGGTATCGCCGTACCACACGAGGTAGCCCGCCAGTTTGGCGAATTCCCCGAGGTACGTCCCGGCGCCTTGCCGCGACTGCCACCAGTTCCGCTCGTCGTAATCGTCGACCGGCGCCGCCACCAGATAGATGTCGTCGGCCCGGTCGGCGAGCACTTTGCGAAACACCCACCGCGCGCGACGGGTATGATAGTCGTGCGTCACGATCGCCACCGTCGAACCGGGCCGCCCAAGCAGGAGCTCGCGCAGCGCCAAGGCGTCGCTGTAAGTGCTTGCGCTGTTGGTGCCGAGCAAGACGACATCGTTGCGAGGAACGCCTCGCAACACCAGCACGTCGCGGATGATTTCATGGGCGGGCCGCTCGATGCCATCGTCGGTGTCGGGTGAGCCGATGACCCTGGGCACGAGTCCCTTCCGCGCCAGGCCGGCCTTGACCAGGGCCGCCGCCACAAAGGGCCGCGTTTCTTCTCCGCCCGGCAGCACCAGCACATAGTCGCACGGCCGCGGCGCCTCTCCGACGTTCAGCCACCGGGCCGCGCGCGGCAGTATCCATGCGCGTCCCAGCCAGGCGGCGGTCAACAACGCCAACACGGCGAGCGGCCAACGGGCACGCCGTATCGCGCGGCAACAAGTTGTAAGCCTCAGCCTCATTTTCCGCTAATCGCAGCTCTCAGATCCCGCTCGTACTTATCGGGGTCGAACTCGTTGACGGTTGGGGCGTCCTCGCCGTGCAGTGCGTCGTAGGCCAGGTCGAAGGCGGCGCCGGCCAGCGCGCGCACGCCCGCGCGGTTGCGCCACCAGTTGGTTTCGTCGTAGCGGTGATCCGGCAATCCGCGAAACGCCACACGCCGCGCCAGGGTGGGGTGCATGACCTTTGATACGACAAACCGCAGGTCGCGGCCCGCGAACCGCTCGCAAAGCACCAGTATGCGCGCGGTCGGATGTTCGACGAGCCAGGCTTCGAGCGCGTGAGCGATCTGCCAAGGCGTTTTGTCGTTTCCCGGCAGCGCCGTTACTTCGCCGGGCGAAACGCCGCGTCGGCCGAGCTCACGCAGGCACTGCTCCTTTCTGGAGGGCACGACGCCGGACCGCACCAGGCGTGTGGCGGGCGGGTCAACGAAAAGCACTCCTGGCGCGGCGCCCGCCTGGTGGAGATCAACGGCCCGATCAAAACGGTAGTCGCCGTCGAGCACGAGCACCCAAGCATCCGATGGCGCCGGACCGTCGACGATCATGGCGCGCGCCAGCGTGCGCAAGAGCGGCGCATGGGTCGTCAGGCCAAGGATCAGCAGCAGGGCAAGCCCGCCCACCCTGCGCCACCGTCGGGGCGCACGAGACGAATTGCCGGGGGATTGTAGTGCAGGTGTCGTCAGGAGCACGGGCATCGCTTGATTATACCCGAAGCCCCGAGTGATTCCTCCACCCGGCTCCTACAATCCCGACCCAACGGCCGAAACGGCCGCGCCGGCCGTATTGGTCGGCCCGCTCTGGGCCTGCGCCGCGTTGACGCCGGTTGTCAGCAGATAGGAAGAAGTCGGAAGGGCAAACGTCTGCTGCACGGCGCGCGCGATGGCCTGCCCGCGGGTCTCTTGCAAGACCAAGACGTCGCCCGCTTGCACTAGGATCCGTTCGCGCGGATCGCGCAGGGCCCGGCGCAGGTCGACGAAAATCGGCACCTGCCCACCATTGGGCGTGCGCCGCAATACCGTCAGCAAGCTGGGCGATGGGCCGCCGAACACGGGCGAGATCGGGAGACCGGCGAGGCCGCCATTATTGAGAGAGCCGCTGACTTTCATGACCGCCTCGACCACGTCCAGGTCGTAATCACGCGGCAGCACCTGTTCGCCCGACGGCAGCAGCCCGCCCGTATAGTAAAGTTCCATCGCGCGGCTTTCCAGAAACACGACGTCGCCGTCGTCCAAGATGACGTCCTCCGGCTTGAACGACAGCGGCCAGCCGGGCACGACGCGCGTGGAAATTTGAATCACGCGCGGCCAACGGTTTTCGCCCGCCAGCGGATCTTGCCCAAGCGGAAGGTTCTCGAGCGATTCCTCCAACGCGGCGTTGCCCTTGGCCTGCTTGAAAATGATGATCCGATCGTAGACGTCCAGGCCCGGAAGACCACCGGTAGACGTCAGGACCGTCAGCACGTCGTTTTCGTAGGCCCGCAGCGTCACGTTTTGCCCGACGCCACGCTTGAACTGTGAGATCGCCATAAAGCCGCTGGGCGTGACGTTGAAGCCGCCCACCTCCTGACGGACGACCCGGACGCGCGTTTGACGCGGCTGCATCAGGCCGACGATGATGCGCTCGCGGCCGGGCAGAAGGATCCCCTTTTTGATGTAGGCCTCACGTATCGCATCCGTGGCCTCCATCACGCTTTTCCCATTGAGCACGAGCGGATCGATCATGGGCAGCGCGACCGTCCCGTCTTCCCGGATCGCCATGGGAAAGCCGAGCACCGGCGGCAGACCCGCTCCGGTTCCGCCGCGCGGATCGAGATCCGACGGGAAATAGACGGGCGGATCCTTGGCCGGTTCGTCGGGGTTCGTGACCGGCAAAACGCCCTCGACGTAGACCCCAAGGACATCCTTGGGGGCCAGCCTATACACGTCGGGGGACTTTTGGCCGAGCAGCGACAAGGGAAGCGTATGCAGCGATTCCCGCGGCGGCCCGGCGTTCAGCAGTTCCGGCGGCACCAAGCGGACCGGAATGCCATTCGCCAACGGGTTGGTCAGCGCCGCACAACCGCTTGCGACGACGCAGAGCAACGCCGCGGCAAGCAAGGTAGGCTTTCCAGTCCGACAGCGCTGCCCGCATTCTCCAACTCGACGCCGTCTTTTGTCACTTCCAAGCATGGCGGTACCCATTATGTCGCTAAGGTCTATCGCCCGATGGCCGACGCCTCGACGAGGCATACGGCGGCGATGTGCCCGTTGAAGGTTCGGGCAGCAAACCATCCGTTGGCGAAGAATCTGGCGCCTGCGGAGGATTAGGCATCCTAGCGCCGGGCGGCACGGGCTCAGGCGGCATAGCTGCGGGCAGCGCGGGTTCGTACAACATATCGCCAGGGAGCACGGGTTCGACTCCAGGTGGTGAAGTGCCGGGGGGCAAAGTGCTGGGCGGCAAGTTACGAGTGGGCAACGCTCCCGGCAGCAAACCAAACGGCCGCGTCGAATCAGGCAACTGCGAAGTATCGAAGCCGCCGTCTCGCGTCCGCGGAGGCACCAATGCCGGGTCCGGCATGGGCGGCGTGAGGATGGTTACGGGCGTCGGACCGGTCTGGCGGTTGACGTACATGCCGTTAATGCCGGCGACGGGCGTCGACAAGGGCACCATCGCGTATTCACGAGCGCCGCTCGCTCGGGCCATTGCCGCGCCGTGACGGAAACCGGCAAACCAATCCTGCACCGCCTGCCGACCTTGGGGGCTGGCGTAACGGTCGTTCCAGTAGCGGCGCGGAGGCAAGGGTGGCGGTTGGCCCGGCCCTCCGGCGTCCAAAAAGTCCGTGAAACCATCGCGGAACCCTCGCGCATAGTCGGCCGAGAATCGCTTCATTGATTTCTTTTGCTGGATTCTGCTCCAAGTTTCTTTAGCCAGCCGGCAGTGGCGAGAATGGGCCCGGTGCGCGTTAAAGTAGTCGCAATACTGCAAAGGCTCGACCAACAACGTGCGCGTGAAGTTATCGCTGACCGTACAGCCGGAAAAAACCGCGCACAGTCCGATCATCAAGAGCAGTCGCTTCATTGCGGCGGGAACCTAAATACACTTTCGACACTCGATCATATCGTCCCATAAAATCGTCGTTCACAGAGAATTCTCGCTGCGCGACAAGGGCGTGCTATTCGCCCCGGTCTTCTGCAATGGCCACAGATTACCGGCCCAGCCAAACACCGATAGCCTGATGGCGAGCGGGCCATCAGCCTCCCCATGAGGCCGGCGCGTCAGCCGGAACGCGGCCCTTAAGAAGGCCCGTCTCACAAAATCGACAAGGCGCGATTCCGAGGCTAAAATGC
The DNA here is from genome assembly GCA_035533075.1 of Pirellulales bacterium. Classification (NCBI taxonomy): domain Bacteria; kingdom Pseudomonadati; phylum Planctomycetota; class Planctomycetia; order Pirellulales; species Pirellulales bacterium. Next base: position 79,270 of record DATLUO010000185.1, read on the forward strand.
GACGATACGACCGATGTTGGTAGGCTAGACAAAACAAACGCCATGTCGACGCGAAATGCCCCTAGACATCCCAAATCACGCCTAGCATGGCACCTAGCCGCTTGGGGACTAGGGGGAGTGTGCTTGGCCGCTTCGCTATGGTTGGTTCTGCGATCGGAGCAAAAATGGGTTGCGGCGCGGCAAGCGCGCGAACCCATTCCGGCAGCGGTCGAGGCGGAAACCGCATCGCCTTCGTCCACCGGCGATGTGCTCGCTGCTGAACCCATGAGGAACACCGCGCCGCTGCGACAAACTACCGATGCAGGTCAATCTCCCGGTGATCGGCCAGAGCGCGAGGAGCGCGCGACCGCCCGGCCGACGCAAGAGCGGCACCGTTTGGGGCCAGAACAGGCGGCGGTGCAAATGGTGTTGTTCTTCGACTACGAGTGCCCGCAATGCCAACGAGTTGAGCAGGACGTGCGGGCGTTGATGAAGCGCTTCCCCGGCGGCTTTTCGCTATCGCTGCGGCATTTTCCGCAATCGACCGATTGCAATCATACGCTGCAGTTGAACACGCACCCCATCGCCTGCCAAGCCGCCCGAGCGGCCGAGGCGGCGGGGATCATGAAAGGCGAGGCCGGCTTCTGGGAAATGCACGCCTGGCTGTTCGAGCGCATGGGCCGCTTTTCTGGCGATGAGCTGCGCGACGCGTTGCCGACTATGGGTTATGACGACGTCGATGGTTTTCTGGCGACCATGAACGGGGAGAAACCGCTCGAAAACATTCTGCGAGACGTGTTGGATGCCGCTACATTGCCGAACGTCGGGCTGGGAACAATGGTGATGAATGGCATTCAGTTGGAAAGCGGTGAAATCGAAGACGCCCTGGCGCAGGCCGTGCGGTTTCTGGAGGGGCAACCACCGACCGACGCACTGGCGGCATCGCCTGACGGGTCGTCGCCACAGGGACCGTTTTCCGTCGAGCTTCTGGCCACGGCGATGGCGGCGACCGTGCAGATCGTCAATGTGTCAAACGGCGATCAAGGAAGCGGTGTGATGATCGCCAAGAGCGGGTCGACGGTTTACGTGTTGACGGCCGACCACCTGCTGCCAAAGGACCGACTATCGGCAGATCGAGGCGAGCGATTGGAAATCCGCAGGTTCTCGACCATCGCCGCCAACGGACCGGCCGTGTACCGATCGGTTCAGGTCGTGGCCCGAGCGCCAGACGACGACGTGGCCGTGCTGCGCTTTTCCACTCGCCGAGACGTGCCGGCGCCCCTCTCGATCTGCCCTCCGCCACAGATCCCTGATGACGAGCCATTCCCAGTGCTGTCGATTGGTTGGGGCGGGGGTGTGCCGACGAGCGTGGCCGGGAGAGTCAGCGCGACGAAGAGGGTGCGGAAGCGGTCGAAGGGCGCCGCGACGCTGGTGTGGGAGCTGAATAAACCTTCAAAGCCGGGCCAATCCGGGGGACCGTTGATTGACACGCACGGATACGTGGTCGGCGTGGCCAGCGGGAACAGCGGCGGCCATGGTTACTTCTGTCACACCGAAGTGATTCACCGTTTACTCGATCAAAACGGCCTCAAGTGGCTATACGCCGAGAAGTAGGTTCCTGGAATCTCGCGGTGCTGGCTACGGGCGATCACCTTCCGCCGTCTGCTGACGGCCTGGTGCCGACTTCCTCCTGCCGACTCCGGCGGCCTCCTCACGCGCGAGGACGTCGGCTAACTGGCGACCACCGCCATGCCGCGGTTGCTGGTCCAGGAGCGCGCGGACTTCTTGCCGCGATTCTCGCGGCAAACCCTGCTCGTGCAGCAGGGCGGCGAATTCGTATCGCCACTCCACGTTCAGCGGATCATTGGCGAGAGCCGCACGGTAAGCGGCGATCGCCTCGTCGGGCCGCCCAAGCGCTCCACAGACGAGGGCTTTCGTTCGCCAGTCGTCGGCAGTCAACGGTTCGGATTGTCTGTCGAATATGGTGATCGCCTTTTTCAAGAACGGTTCGCGTTCTGCCGCATCAGCCTGGTCGGGATAGAGATACTCGGCCGCCACCAGTAGCAGCCGGGGCCGGTCCGGGAGCACCAAGCTGAGCAATGCCGCAGCGTCGAGACGGGCGGTGCTTTCGTCCAGGATGGGTGTAAGGAACGCGTCCGACAGTTCCAGCGACCGGCGCCAACTTTCGCAGGCCTTCCGCGTCCGGCCATCGGCCAACTCCTGAAGCCCGCACAGGTACCAAAGTTCTGGGTTCATGGGGGCCAAAAACGTTGCCCGTTCCATGTACGCGCTCGGCGCGTCGCCTTTGCGCAAATTGCCTGCGTAAACCGCCAACCGTGCATTCGGTCGCGGCAACAGCGGGCACAAGTCGCGAGCCCGCACCACGTACCGCAGTGCGGCCACCAGATGGTCGTTTGCGCGTTGGTGCCCTTGTGGCTCGGGCGTCGCACTTGTGCGGCGGTCACTCGCATTCGTCGATGGGTCCATCGCCCCTGGCCCCGGCGCTTCTGGCTGGGCCTCTTTCACGGACAACTCGCGCTTATAGATCTCGAAATCCGCTTCGGCGAGCGCGAATTGTAGTTCCGCATCCTCTGGATCCAGAGCGGCCGCCGCCTGTAGATACTGGATCTCACCCGCCCGGTTCGCCGCGGGCCCTGCCGCGAGCCGCACGGCGTCGGCCAGATGGCGCTCGATGGCGACAGCTCGAGAACCCTGCGCGCAGAGGAACCCGCCGAGCAGCATGGCGGTTGCCGCGCAAACAAGCGGGACCATTCCCCCCCGGGAAAAAACGCCGGATCGCGATTCGTCACTCGTCGCTCGCACGGCTTGGCGCGGGAGAGTGCGATGACGGTGCTCATGCCGTCGCGGTGGGGCAACTTCGTCGCCCGCCCGCGGTTCGCTTTCCCCCCTCGCTTCCGCTTCGCGACGGTGTCGTCGATGCCCCCGCGCGTGCGTTGCGGTCAGCGACGGCGCCTGCTGCTCGCCCAGGGCGCAGAGATGCGCGCAGACGACGGTCGCCAACACCGCGATCGCCGGCAGGTAGAGGCCAAATTCCACAAGACTATGAAGCACGATCGTCGTGAACGCGAACAACGCGCCCAAGGCCAGCGCCCCGAGCGCTTGCGGCGAATGGCCGCGAAAGGCACGGTAGCCGAATCGAAAAATCAAGCCGATGGCGACCAGCCGCAACACCAGCCGGAACACGCCCCCCTCGATCAAGTCCTCCAGGTAATCGTTGTGGGCATGTATGTATGCCTTGCCCACATGGGCGGCGGTGTGGAGGTACAACGGCTCCACATATTGAAAGGTGCCGTAACCGGTCCCCCAGAGTGGGAACTGCACGAACAGGGGCCAGGCGTGGGTCACTACGTACCCGCGGCCATCGTGTAATGCCTCCCCGGTCCAGAGCGTCGAGAGGCGCGACTCAACTCGGTCCAGACCGAACCAAATCAACAGCGCCAGCGCCGCCGCGACACTCAATAAAACGGCGCTCGCCCTCCAGGCGCCGTGCTGGCGCGACAGCCTCAGCAGCAACGAGAGCGTCGCCGCCCCCAACAGTGCGACGAAGCCGCCGCGCGAAAGAGAAAACACAACCCCGCTGAACATCAGCGCCAAACCGCCGCCGATCCACAACGACGCGGGGTCGCGGAACAGGTCTCGTGCTGCCGCCAGAGCGCCGCCAGCGTCACCGCCGTCTCGCCGGCCATGCTCCTTGCCCGAGCGGCGGCCGCGCTCGAGCAGCAGCCCCAAAGCGAGGCCAATGCTGATATTGATGTAAAACGCGAAATGGTTGCGATTGACGAAGGGGCCGAAGACCTGGCCCTCCGAGGGAATTGTCCAGTACACTGTTCCCGGCTTGCGCGAGCTGAAAAACTGCACCAGCCCAAACAACGACAACAGCGCGCCGTTCACCAGCACGGCGACGCCCAATCGGCGCAGGGCCGCGGGCGACGCGATTTCATTGCGAACGACCACAAACAGCAAAAAGACCGCCAAGATCCTGACCAGCGCCTTGCGCGTGGCATCCGGATAGAGACTGATCGTGGCTCCGGTCGACTTCAACGGCGGATCGTTCGAAGGATCCGACGCGAAATCGGGCGATTCAGGGGCCGGCAGCACTTCTGCCTGGACGGGTAGCAGACGATCATACATCCGTGCCGTGGCGGGCGAGACCCACGCGAGCACCGTCTTGGAGAGGGGCGCCAATTGCACGATGCCGACGATGAACACCATCGCCAACGTGAGCGCCACAGGACATTTCCGCCAAGAGAAACGCCGACGTGCGACGGTTCGGGCGGCCCATAAAACCAGCAACGCGGCGAGCCCCACATAAAGCGAAAACTCGTATTCCGCTCCCTCCCCACCCAATGCCCAGGGGGACAGGCAGACCATGAAGAGCAGCAGGATCTCCATGCCGGGAGCGAGAATGGCACCCTCAATAAATCGCGCCGGGCCGGCGATCTCTTTCGATTGCGATCTTGCGGAATCCGCCTGAGGCATTTCGCTAGGGACGCGCGACGTGGGATTTCCCTTAACTAAGAGGCAACCACGGTTGCGCCTAGCAATGCCGTGCTGTTGGCTGATAATCGCCAGCGCACAAGCGAGACCCGCAAATCACAGCCGCGGTTTTGCAACACCGCCCGCTCGCTAGTTGCTCGATGCAGCGGCACCGCGTCCCAACTTCATCCTCGTCGCCCGGTCTTGCCATTTGGATTTAACCGGTTGGAAACTGGGTTTGGCGACCGGTTGCAACGCGGTCGGCATGATGTTTTGCAGCATTGCCAGCGTCGGCATCACCGCGGTTGTGCTAAGCGTAGCTTGCGTGTTGGGCGTGGCGGTGCCCTGTACATTGCCTGGGTTTGTGGAACCAGCCGATCCCTGTGGGGCATTCGCAACTGCCGATGGCGTGGCAAAGGCTTGAACCGCGGAGACTGCGACACCCGTGGGATCCACGCTTGCCAAGTTCGCATTTCCCGAGCTTGCTGGTTGTGTCAGCCAAGGCACCCGCGGGTTCGGACCGCCAGGAGTGGGATGCGCCCCCGGTTGATTTGACAGCAACCTACGGCTGAAGCTCGTTTTTCCAATGGGAGACATCGGGTTGGCGGTGTAGTTCCAATCGGAAAGATCGGTGATCGGTTCGCGGGAGGCGTCGTCGCCGTCGGTACCCACATCGTCAGTAGAAGCGGCAAGCAGCGGCGACAACTCCCGTGCCTGCGAGGTCGTCCAAACCGGCGACAGCGCCCAGAAGGCCAGCATGGGAACCGAGAAAAAAACCATCGCGGAAATCCGCTCGCCAATCATCGCTCGCATGTTTTCACCGGCTCTTTCGTTGATCAGGGACTCGCCAGTTATTGCCCCGAATAACCTGAGAATAAACCAGCGAGGTGTCTTCGTCAAGCCCCCGCCGGGAAAATTTGTTACACGCGGATAGAAATGTCCCCTGTTTCTGACGGATAGAAATGTCCCCTTGGGTGTTCCTACTCCCGCTGTGGGGTTGGACTGCGTAGCGCAGGGAGCGCAGCGACCGGAGCGGAGCAGTCCAACCCCACGGCGGCGGCCATGCGAGGAGGGGCGAAACGGCGCCGCCAAGGATGATTCGCCGCTGGCTTCTGGCCCTGGCTCGAACCGGTCGGACCGGTTGGCGAGGCAGGTCCTGGACTTGCCAACGGGTCGCGCACCGTCGACCAGGCGAGCTCCTGATCACCGACGAATATCCGCAGCCGACCGTCAAGTTGCGAACTGATCACCACCCGCTGGCCGGGCTGCACATGCTCGGCGGCCGCACGCGGCAATTGGAGAAAGCCGTTCTGCCAGCGCACCGTCCAGTCAGGCTGCACCACTCGATCTTCCTGAAGCGAAAGCATGAGCAGCAGACGTTCATCCGTCACCACCCGGTGCATATCCGCTTGCTTGGCCGCCGATCGACCAAACTGCTGGTTGAATCGCAGGTGGTACGTTTCCTCAAGGTAGCGATTGGCCGACTCCAAATCTGAGATGCCGGCCCGAGTGAGATCCTTCACCAGACGGTCTTGCAACGTGCGATTGACCCGCTCTACACGCCCCTTCGCCTGCGGACTATGGGCCCGGATCAACTCCACGTCCAGATCGCGCATCGCTCGCCCGAACTGCGTTGTCGGCTCGATTCCCGCCAGAATCTCGTCCGGCGTTGGCTCCCAATCCGCCCGATAAATGCTGTGACGGTCCACGTACAAGGCTCGCGGCAGCCCGTGCCGGGCCGTGTAACCCCGCAATATCGTCGCCGCTGAATCCCACGATTCGTTCTCGAAGAACCACGCGAAGATTCGCCCCGTCGCATCGTCGATCATCACCATCAGCACAGCCGTGCCGCGACGCCCCTCGAACCAGTCGTGATGCGAGCCGTCCATCTGCAGCAGTTCGCCATAATGCTCGCGCCGCGGCCGACGGCGACGGTGAAGCTTGCGACGCCGCTGCCGCTGCCATAATCCCGCCGCCGACAGCCACTCCCGTAGCGTACTCGCCGGCACGGACAAGCCATCGTCCCGCTCCAGGCATTCTGCCGCCAACGTAGGGCCATAACCCGCGTACTTCTCGCGATAAAGCTCCAACGCCTGCTCCTTGCGGATGGGCTGCACATGCCGGTTCGAGGCCCGCCCACGCAGCCGATGCACCAACCCCGTGTCGCCCTCCTCCTGGTAACGAGCCCAGACACGCTTCGCCTGCCGGTAGCTCATCCCCAGCAACTCCGCACCTTTCACCAGAGAAAGCTCTTGTGACTTCACCCGACTTAGAACCTCCAAACGACGCCGCTCCTTGCCGCTCATCCGAATTGTCTCCATGAACACCTCCTTTGAAGAGGTGATTGTGGGGACATTTCTACCTGCGCCTTAAGGGGACATTTCTATC